>NZ_JBBAYJ010000015.1 GCF_037153975.1 Aquipuribacter sp. SD81 | reverse complement strand
GGGCCGGGGCCGCCACGGCCGAGGTCGTGGCCGCCGCCGTGGCCGCGGGCCGCGACGCGCTCGCCCGCACCCCGGCGCAGCTGCCGGTGCTCGCCGCCGCGGGCGTCGTCGACTCAGGCGGGTCAGCGCTCGTCCTCGCCCTCGAGGCGCTCGCCGACGTGCTGGCCGACGGCCGCGACGGCGTCCCGCCCGCGGCGGCGGACGGTGCACCGGACGGGCCGGGCGGGACGGCGGCTGCGTCGACCGGTCCCGGCCCCGTCGCCCACGGCGACGCGGGTCTCGACCTCGACCCGGACGGTCCCGCGTACGAGGTCATGTACCTCCTCGAGGGCGGAGAGGACGCTGGCGACCGGCTGCGCGACGCGCTCGCGGGACTCGGCGACAGCGTCGTCGTCGTGGGGGGCGGGGGGCTCTGGCACGCGCACGTCCACACCGACGACCCCGGCGCCGCGGTGGAGCGCGGCGTCGAGCTCGGGCGCCCCCGCGACATCCGCCTCACGCACTTCCTCGCCGCGACCGCGCCGGACGCGCCGGCCGAGCCGCCCGCCGCCGGGTCCGGGGCGTCCGCCGAGCCGCCCGCCCGCCCGGCTCGGCCCGACCTCGTCGTGTGCGTGAGCGGGACGGCGACGGCGTCGCTGTGCCGCGAGGCCGGGGCGGTCGTCGTCGACACCGACGGCCTGGCGGCCGCCGTCGCCGGGGCGGGCGCCGGGCCCGTCCTCGTCCTCCCCGGGGAGGCGGCCGCCGCCCGCGCCGCACGCGCCGTCGCCGGGCAGGACGGGGGGCGGGTCGTCGTGGCGCCGTCGTCGTCGCCCGTGCAGGTGCTCGCCGCGCTGCGGGCGCTGGAGCTGTCCGACGCCACCGAGGTCGAGGCGCTCCTGGAGGAGGCGTGCACCGCGGCGGGCGCGTGCCGCGTGCACGACGTGCACGACGGGGACGACGGGGACGACGGGGACCACGGGGACGACGCGGGCGACTCGGGCGACGTGGACGACGGCGGCGGCTCTCCCGAGGGCGGCGGTGACCCTGCCGGTGCCGCGGCCGCCGTCCGGTCGGTGGCGGACTGGCTCGGCGGGGCGCCCCCGGAGATCGTCACGCTCGTGCCGGGTGCCGGCGGCGGGGCGCTCGCCGAGGCGGTGGCGGCGGACCTGCGGGCGCGGCACCCCCTGCTCACCGTCCAGGTGCTCGGCGGCGGCCAGCCGAGCCCGCGGCTGCAGGTGGGGGCCGAGTGAGCGACCAGCGTCCCGCCGCACCCGAGCCGCCGCGCTCGCGCCTCGACACCCCCCTGGACCGCGAGGTCGGGCCCCGGACCGCCGAGCGGCTCGCGAGCCTCGGCCTGGCCAGCGTCGGGGACCTGCTCGAGCACTACCCGCGGCGCTGGACCCGGCGCGGCGACCTCACGTCGTTCGACGGGCTCCGCGAGGGCGAGCACGTCACCGTGCAGGCGACGGTGGTGTCCGCGTCCTCGCGCCGCATGAAGCAGCGCAGGGGCACGATCACCGAGGTCGTCGTCGCCGACGGCGACGGGCGGCGCATCGACCTCGTCTTCTTCAACCAGCGCTTCCGCGAGGGGCAGCTGGTCCCCGGCACCGTCGGGTTCTTCTCCGGCAAGGTGAGCCGCCGCGGCCGGCAGCTGCAGCTGCTGCAGCCGGACATGCTCCTGCAGCAGGGCCGACACGCCCGCGGCGGGCTGTCGCTCGTGCCGGGCCCCGACGAGCAGGCCGAGGTCGCCGAGGACTTCGCCGGCAGCCTCACACCGGTCTACCCCGCGAGCGCGAGGGCGCAGACCTGGCACGTCGCCGCCGCGGTCCGGCAGGTGCTCGACACCCTCGTCGTCGCCGACGTGCCCGACCCGGTGCCCGACGACCTGCGCGAGCGCCACGGGCTGCTGCCGCGGCTGGAGGCGCTGCGGGGGCTGCACCGCCCCGCCGACGAGGCCGAGCGCGACGCCGCCACCCACAGCCTGCGCTACGCGGAGGCGTTCGTGCTGCAGACCGGCCTGCTGCGCGCGCGCACCCGCGCCCGGCTCGTCCCCGCGACCCGCTACGAGCGCCGGCCCGGGGACCTGCTCGAGCGCTTCGACGCCGCGCTGCCGTTCACGCTGACCGACGGGCAGCGCTCGGTCGGGGAGGAGCTCCAGCGCGAGCTCGCGTCCGGCACGCCCATGCAGCGGCTCCTGCAGGGCGACGTCGGCTCGGGCAAGACCCTCGTCGCTCTGCGGGCCATGCTCGCCGTCGTCGGGGCGGGCGGGCAGGCCGCGCTGCTCGCGCCCACCGAGGTGCTCGCCGCCCAGCACCTGCGCTCCCTCGAGCAGCTGCTGGGCCCGCTCGGTCGGGCCGGCACGCTCGACGGCGACGCCGAGGGCACTCGCGTCGCGCTGCTCACCGGGTCGATGCCCGCCGCGGCCCGGCGCCGCGCCCTGCTGCAGATCGTCACGGGCGAGGCGGGGCTCGTCGTCGGCACCCACGCGCTGCTGCAGCAGTCCGTCGAGTTCGCCGACCTGGGGCTCGTCGTCGTCGACGAGCAGCACCGCTTCGGGGTCGAGCAGCGCGACGCGCTCCGCTCCCGCGGGGTGGCCGTGCACACGCTCGTCATGACGGCGACGCCCATCCCGCGCACCGTCGCCATGACCGTCTTCGGCGACCTCGACACGAGCGTGCTCGACGAGCTGCCCGCGGGCCGCCAGCCGATCAGCACGCACGTCGTCGGGCTGCCGGAGCGCCCGGGCTGGCTGCCGAGGGTGTGGCAGCGGGTGCGGGAGGAGGTCGACGCCGGACGGCAGGCCTTCGTCGTGTGCCAGCGCATCGGGGTCGACGTCGACGACGAGGAGTCCGTGCTCGCCGAGCTCGAGAACGACCTCGAGCCGCCGGGGGGCCGCCCGCCCGCGGCCGCGGTGCTCGACGTGCTCGACGCGCTGCGGGCCGAGCCCGCCCTGGCCGGCCTGCGCGTGGAGGTGCTGCACGGCCGCATGACGCCCGAGGAGAAGGAGGCCGTCATGGCCGACGTGCTCGCCGGCGACGTGCACGTGCTCGTCGCCACGACCGTCGTGGAGGTGGGTGTCGACGTGCCGAACGCGTCCGTCATGGTCGTGATGGACGCCGACCGCTTCGGGGTGAGCCAGCTGCACCAGCTGCGGGGCCGGGTCGGCCGCGGCGGCCACCCGGCCCTGTGCCTGCTCGTGACGGGCGTCCCCGCCCCGTCGGAGGCCCGCGAGCGGCTCGACGCCGTCGCCTCGAGCACCGACGGCTTCGCCCTCGCGCGCTTCGACCTGCGCACGCGGCGGGAGGGTGACGTCCTCGGCTCGGCGCAGTCCGGGGCGCGCTCGTCGCTGCGGCTGCTGCGGGTCGTCGACGACGGCGACGTCATCGCCGCCGCCCGCCAGGACGCCGCCGCCGTCCTGGACGCCGACCCCGAGCTGCAGGAGCACCCTGTCCTCCTCGAGGCCGTCGAGGTGGCGCTCGCGGGCGGGCGCGACGCCTGGCTGGCCCGCGCGTGAGGGTCGTCGCGTGAGGGTCGTCGCCGGGACCGCGGGCGGGCGGCGTCTCGCCGTCCCACCGGGCCAGGGCACGCGTCCGACGAGCGACCGGGTGCGCGAGGCGCTGTTCTCCCGCCTGGAGGCGTGGGGGGCCGTGGAGGGGGCCGTCGTCCTCGACCTGTTCTGCGGGTCGGGCGCGCTCGCGCTGGAGGCGCTCAGCCGCGGCGCGGTGCGCGCCGACGGCGTCGAGCAGGACCGGCGGGCAGCCGACGTCGCCCGTCGCAACGCCACCGACCTGCGGCTGCCGCTGACCGTCCACCGGGCCGACGCCGCCCGCTGGTCCGCGGCCGCGCCGGACGGCGGGTACGGGCTCGTCCTGCTCGACCCGCCCTACGCCGTCGCGGAGGACGCCCTCGCCGGCCTGCTCAACGAGGTGGCCCGGCTCGCCGCACCCGGGGCCGTCGTCGTCGTCGAGCGCTCGAGGCGGTCCCCGGAGCCGGGGTGGCCGACGGGCCTGGCCGCGGGAGGGTCGCGGGACTACGGCGAGACCCGCGTGTGGTTCGCCGACGCGACCGACGCGACCGGGGACCGGGAACCGCCCCCGTAGCGTGGCCGTCATGACCGACGTCACCGCCGTCTGCCCCGGCAGCTACGACCCCGTCACGCTCGGGCACACCGACGTCATCGCCCGGGCCACCCGCATGTTCCCCACAGTCGTCGCGGCCGTGGTGCACAACCCCGGCAAGCGCGGCCTGCTGGCACCCGACGAGCGCGCCGGGCTGCTGCGCGAGGTGCTCGCCGCGGACCCCGCGACGGCCGGGGTCCGGGTGGACGTCGTCGACGGCGGCCTGCTCGTCGACTACTGCCGCCGCGTCGGCGCCGGGGTCGTCCTCAAGGGCCTGCGCAGCGGGACTGACTTCAGCTACGAGCTGCCCATGGCGCTCATGAACCGGCACCTCAGCGGCCTGGAGACGGTCTTCCTGCCCGGCGAGCCGCGCTTCGAGCACATCTCCTCCTCGCTGGTGAAGGAGGTGGCCCGTCACGGGGGCGACGTCACCGACCTGGTGCCGCCCGCCGTGCTGGGCCCGCTGCGCCGGGCACTGGGTGCCTGAGGCGCCGGTTTGGGCGCACCCCGCGCCGGGCGGTACCTTTGGCGGCTGGACCTCCGCCGGAACCGGGCGCGGGTCGACCCCGACCGCGCCGGACGCGGCCGACCCTGCACCCGCACCCGTCCCAGGAAGGCACCACAGTGACATCGACGGTGCGGCAGCCGCGGCTCGACCCGCGCGCGCCGCTGGTCCTCGACACGCACGAGCTCGGGCGACGCCCCGGCACCATGCGCGAGGTCCGGCGCACCGTCCCCGCGCCGGACGACCTCGGCAACGGCGTGATCGGCGTGCCCGTCGGCACGGACATGGAGCTCGACCTGCGCCTGGAGGCCGTCATGGACGGCGTCCTCGTGTCCGGGACCGTCACCGCGACCGCCGAGGGCGAGTGCGTGCGGTGCCTGGACCCGGTCACCGAGCGCGTCGACGTCGACGTCCAGGAGCTGTTCCTCCACGACCCGCCCGAGGAGCAGGACGAGGACAACGAGCAGCCGCTGCTGGACGGCGACCTGATCGACCTCGAGCCGACCGTGCGCGACGCGCTCGTCCCGTCGCTGCCGTTCCAGCCCGTCTGCGAGCCGGACTGCCCCGGCCTGTGCTCGCGCTGCGGCGCACGGCTCAAGGACGACCCCGACCACAGCCACGAGGAGACGGACCCCCGCTGGTCCGCGCTCAGCGGGCTGTCCGACCAGCTGGGCGGCGCCGTCGCCCAGGACGACACCCCGGCGGCCCCCTCGGCCGACGGGACCCGCCCCGAGGAAGAGAAGAGCTGACATGGCCGTCCCGAAGCGCAAGATGTCCCGCAGCAACACCCGCTCGCGCCGGGCCAACTGGAAGGCCGCTCCGATCACGCTGACCACGTGCCCGCAGTGCCGGTCGGCGCGTCGTCCGCACCAGGCGTGCCCGACGTGCGGCGCGTACGACCAGCGCCGCTACACCGAGGCGCTGCGCGGCGAGTCCGAGCAGGCCTGACCCGCCGGGCCCGGTCGACCCGGACACGGACCCCCTGATGCCGTCCCGTCCTGCGAGCCGCGACGCGCCCGACGGCGCGGCGCGCGAGGACGCGGGCGGCGTCGGCGTCCCCGGGCAGCTGTCCGCGGGCCAGGTGGCGCTGCGCGAGGCGCTCGGGGTCGACGTGAGCCCGGTCGGCCTGCGCCGCGCCCTCGTGCACCGGTCGTGGGCGTACGAGAACGGCCCCGCCGGGACCAACGAGCGCCTGGAGTTCCTCGGCGACGCGGTGCTGCAGCTCGCCGTCACCGAGGAGCTGTACGTCCGCCACCCCGAGGCCGACGAGGGGCTGCTGTCCCGCATGCGCATCGCCGTCGTCAGCCGGCCCGCGCTCGCCTCGGTCGCCCGGGCCCTCGGGGTCGGCGAGGCGATGCTGCTCGGCCGCGGCGAGGAGATGACGGGCGGTCGCGACCGCGACTCCCTCCTCGCCGACACCGTCGAGGCGATCATCGGAGTCGTCCACCTCGAGCACGGCCGCGACGTCGCCCGCGAGCTCGTGCTGCGGGTCATGGCGCCGCTGCTCGACACCGCCCACGACGTCGGCGTCGAGCACGACCACAAGACCACCCTGCAGGTCCTCGCCGCCGAGCGGGGGCTGGCACCGCCGCGCTACTCGCTGGAGCAGGAGGGACCGCCGCACGACCCCCGCTTCCGGGCCGAGGTCCGCTGCGGCGACAGCGAGGAGCCGCTCGGCACGGGCGAGGGCCGGAGCAAGAAGGTGGCCGAGCAGCACGCCGCGGCCGCCGCCGTCACGCTGCTGCGCGCCGAGGTCTGAGTGCCGGAGCTGCCCGAGGTCGAGAGCGTCCGGCGCGGCCTCGCCGACCTCGTCGCCGGCCGCCGGGTCGAGGACGTCACGGTGCTGCACCCGCGGCTGGTCCGGCGGCAGCAGGAGGGTCCGGACGGCTTCGCGGCGCTGCTGCGGGGGGCACGGCTGGCCGAGCCGCGCCGCCGCGGCAAGTTCCTGTGGCTTCCGCTGACCCGCCCCGCCGCGTCGGACGGCCCGGCGGCGCCGGACGGCCCGGCGGCGCCGGACGACCCGGTCGCGTCGGACGGCTCGGCCCGGCCGGGTGAGGCGCTCGTCGTCCACCTCGGCATGTCCGGGCAGGTGCGTGTCGTGCCGGCGGCGGAGCCGGTGCACCCCCACACCCGGGTCGTCGCGGCCCTCGACGACGGCGCGGAGCTGCGGTTCGTCGACATGCGCATGTTCGGGCGGCTGGAGGTCGACGAGCTCGTGCCGACCGTCGACGTCCTCGGGGACACCGTCCCCTCGCTCGCCGTCCACATCGGTCGGGACCCCCTCGACCCGCACTTCGACGACACCGTATGGGTCGAGCGGCTGCGGCGCCGCCGCACCGGTCTCAAGCGTGCGCTGCTCGACCAGACGCTCGCCTCGGGGATCGGCAACATCTACGCCGACGAGGCGCTGTGGCGGGCGCGGCTGCACGGCGCCCGGCCGACCGAGACGATGCCGCGGCGCGCGGCCTCGGAGCTGCTCGGGCACGTGCGCGACGTCATGACCGAGTCCATGGCCGCGGGCGGGACCTCCTTCGACGCGCTGTACGTCGACGTCAACGGCGAGTCCGGCTACTACGGCCGGGACCTGGCCGTGTACGGCCGGGAGGGGGACCCGTGCCTGCGCTGCGGGACGCCCGTGCGCCGCGACGCGTGGACGAACCGGTCGTCGTTCACGTGCCCGCGCTGCCAGCCGCGGCCGCGTCGCGCGAGGCCCTAGCCGGGCGCACGGCGCGACCCTCGCGGCTGCCGGACGTCCCTCCTCCCGGGTTGTGTCCGGAGGCCTCCCTAGCGTCCTCGACACGGTCGGGGTGGGCTCGGCCGCCGCGGGGAGGAGGGGCACGTGACGGTCCACGAGGACGACGCCGGAACCTCGGGGCCCGACCGGGCCCACCCTCCCGTCGCGCCTCGCCCGCCGGACCCGCTGGACCCGCTGGCCGCCTCGGCGCTGTCGACGGCGTCCGCGTCGGCGGCGGCCCGCGCGGTCATCGAGGCCACCGAGCTGCAGGCGCTCGCGACGCTGGTGGGGGCCCGGAGGGAGCAGGCCCTCGCCGAGGACCCCCACGCCGACCTCGAGCAGGTCGAGGCGTCGGTCGCGGTCGAGGTGTCGCTGCAGCTGTGCCTGTCGCCCGGTGTCGCGCGCGCCCGCCTCGTCCTCGCCGAGGAGCTGGTGCACCGACGCCCCGCCACGCTCGCCGCGCTGCAGGAGGGACGGATCGACGTCTCCAGGGCGCGGGTGGTGTGCGACGCGGTCCGCCGGCTCCCGCCGGGTCCGGTGCCGGAAGAGCACGTGGGACCGCTCGGTGGCCACCGCGACCTGCCCTCCGCGGTGGAGGCCGAGGCACTGCGCCCGGGCTCGGTACCCGTGCTCGCCGACGCGACGCCGGGTCCGGCGGCCGGACGCGTGAGCGTGCAGCAGCTGCGCTCGCGGTTGGGCAGGCTCGTCGCGCGCGCGGACGCCGCGGGCGCCGCCGCCCGGCACGAGGCGGCCCTCACCCGCAGACGCTGCACGCTGCGGCCGCTCGAGGACGGCATGGCCCTGCTGCAGGTCGTCGGCGCCGCGCCGCAGCTCCACGCGGCGTGGCAGGTGCTGGACAGCACGGCACGCCGGCTCCGCCGCACGGACGGCGGGACCGACGCCCTCGACGGGACCGACGTCGCAGACGAGGTCGGGGAGGACGTCGGGGACGACGCCCGGGCGCCGGCGCGCGGCGGGACACCACGGCGCCGCACGCTCGACCAGGCGCGCGCCGACGCCCTCGTCGGGGTGCTCCTCGGCGACCCGGACTCCCTCGTCGCCTCCGGTCGCGTCCGCGTCGAGCTGGCGGTCGTCGCGCCGGCGGCCACGGTGCTCGCCTCCGGTCGAGCGGCCGGGGAGCCGGTCGACCCGTTCGAGGAGCCGGGGCTCCTGCTCGGCCTCACGGGCGGCCCGCTGCCGCTGCCGGGACCGGTGGTCCGGGAGCTCGCGGCCGACGCGCGGTGGCGACGATGGGTGACCGACCCGTGCACCGGCCACCTCACCGGCGTGAGCAGCACGACGTACCGTCCGGCGGCGCTCGCCCGCTTCGTGAGGTCGCGTGACGGCGGGTGCGGGCTGTCGACGTGCGGGCAGACGCTGTCCTCACGGCTGGACGCCGACCACGTGGTGCCGTGGCCGCACGGTCCGACCCACCACACGAACCTGCACGACGCCTGCCGGTCGGACCACCTCGCCAAGCACGCCGACCACGCCGGCGGTCGGTTCCGCGTCGAGATGGCACCGGACGGCACCGTCACGTGGACGACCCCGACCGGGGCGAGGCACACGCGGTCCCCGGCGTGCTGGGGCCGCGCCCGGGACGTGCCGGCGGGCGGGGACCGCGCGGCACCCGCGTGCCCGGACGACCCCGACCCGCCACCGTTCTGAGACCAGGTCAGGCGGCGGCCTCGCTAGGGTGGCGCGCGTCGCAGCCGCGAGCGCGCGAGGGAGGCCGACGTGGACGCACCTGGTGACGCCCCGGTCCGGGTCATGGTCATCGACGACCACGAGGTCGTGCGACGTGGTGTCGTCGACGTGTGCCACGCCGACGCGCGCCTGGACGTGGTCGCGGAGGCCGCGAGCGTCGCCGAGGGACTGCGCCGGGCCGCCGCCGTCCGCCCGGACGTCGCGCTCGTCGACCTGCACCTGCCCGACGGCACGGGCATCGACCTCATGCGCGGCCTGGCCGAAGCCACCCCGGCCACGCGCTTCGTCGTCCTCACGAGCTTCGACGACGACGACTACGCCGAGGCGGCGCTCGAGGTGGGCGCGGCGGCGTTCGTGCTCAAGACGGTGCGCGGCAGCCACATCGCCGACACGGTGCACGCCGTCGCCCACGGCAAGGTGCTGCTCGACGACCGCGTCCTGCAGCGCCGGCGGGACTCCCACGACGACCCGCTGGCGGTCCTCACGCCGACCGAGCGCCTCGTGCTGGAGTGCATCGGCGACGGCCTCAGCAACCGCGAGAGCGGGGAGCGGCTCGGGGTGAGCGAGAAGACGGTGAAGAACCACGTCACCGCCGTCATGGCGAAGCTCGGCTTCAAGCGGCGCACGCAGGTCGCGGCGTGGGTCGCCTCGCAGCAGCGGCGCTGATCAGCGGAGCGGCACGACCCACTCCACGCGCGTGCCCGCGTCCTGCCCCGGCGACACGCTGCACGTCCCGCCGTGCAGCACCGCCCGCGCGCGCATGTTCGACAGCCCCGACGAGCGTGCGGGTCGGGCGGGCACCCCACGCCCGTCGTCCTCGACCACCAGGTGCAGCCGGCCGTCGTGCGAGGACAGCCGCACGTGCACCGACGACGCCGCGGCGTGCCGGGACACGTTCGCCAGCGCCTCGCCGAGCGCCGCGAGCAGGTCGTGGACGAGGTTCGCGTCCCACGTCGCCGCCTCGGCCGCGTCGGTCGTGTCGACGAGCGAGGGCGTGAACCCCAGCGTGACCGACGCCTCGCGCACGGTCCTCGCGACCTGCTCGGAGGGTGTCGCGGGCCGCGGGGCCGGCCGAAGCGGGCGCAGCGTCGCGCGGATGTGGTCGACGGCCGTGTCGAGCCCGTCGAGGGCCGAGTCGACGTGCGCGACGACCGGCTCGGCCAGGTCGTCCCGCTCCTTGAGGCGGCCGAGCTCGATGCCGACCGCGAACAGCTGCTGCACCGCGAGGTCGTGCAGGTCCCGGGCGATGCGGGCGCGCTCGTCGAGCAGCACCCGGCCCTCCCCTCGCCGCCGCTCCGCCGCGAGCCGCAACGACAGGGACGCCTGCGCGGCGAAGCCCTCCGCCCCCGCCACGTCGTCCGGTCCGAACCGGCCCGAGCCGTCCGCCCGCACGAGCACGAGGACGCCCGGCTCCCCGTCGCCGTCCGCGAGCGGGCACGACAGCGTGTCGCCGAGCGCGCGGACCGAGGCCAGACCGAGGCCGACCATGTCGTGCCCGCCGACGTCGCCGTCGACGACCTCGACGACGGGCTCACCCGCCATGCCGGGCAGCGCGACCACGGCGGCGTCGGCGCCGGACACCTCCCGGGCGTGACGGGCGACGGCCTCCAGGGCGTCCTCCTCGTCCAGGCCGCGCAGCAGGGCGCTCGTCACGGCGCCCGCGGCCTCGGCCCACTCCTCCCGCTGGCGCGCGGCGCGGTACAGGCGCGCGTTGTCGACCGCGACCGACGCGGCCGCCGCGAGGGCCTCGACGGTCTGCTGGTCCTCGTCGGTGAAGCCGCCCTCCTTGTCGGTGAGGTAGAGGTTGCCGAACACCGTGCCGCGGATCCGCAGCGGCACCCCGAGGAAGGTCGTCATCGGCGGGTGCCCGGCGGGGAAGCCGACCGACACCGGGTGCGCGGAGATGTCGTCGGTGACGACCGCGGTCCGCTCGCGCGTGATGAGGCCGAGGACGCCGTGCCCGCGCGGCAGCGACCCCATCCGGGCGACCTGCTCGGCCGACAGCCCGACGTGGCGGAACTCCTCGTGCAGCCCGTCGGGGCCGAGGACGCCCATCGCCGCGTACGCGGCGCCCGTCGTCTCGCGCGCGGCCGCGATGAGCCGGTCGAGGACCACCGGGAGGTCCAGGCCCTCGGCGATCTGCGACACGACGCGGACGAGCTCGTCGTTGACCACGTGCGAAGGGTAGGCGCCGGGGGCGGCTCCGTGCCGGTGTCACGCCGCAGGTCGCGCCCCCGCACGACGCTCCCGCGCCTGCACGGCTCCGCCGCGGTGCAGCGATAGCCTGCGACCGGTGTACCTGTCGTCCCTGACCCTGCGCGGCTTCAAGTCGTTCGCGTCGTCGACGACCCTGCGCCTGGAGCCGGGCATCACGTGCGTGGTCGGGCCCAACGGCTCCGGCAAGTCCAACGTCGTCGACGCCATCGCGTGGGTCCTCGGGGAGCAGGGGGCCCGCTCGCTGCGCGGCGGGAGCATGGCCGACGTCATCTTCGCCGGCACGTCCACGCGCGCTCCGCTGGGGCGGGCCGAGGTCGTGCTCACCTTCGACAACTCCGACGGGGCGATCGGCGAGGGCACCGCCGAGGTGTCCGTGACCCGCACCATGTTCCGCACCGGCGGCAGCGAGTACGCGATCAACGGACGCGCGTGCCGCCTGCTCGACGTGCAGGAGATGCTCGGCGACGCCGGGATCGGCCGCGAGCTCCACGTGGTCGTCGGTCAGGGCCGGGTCGACGCCGTCCTGCAGGCGACGCCCGAGGACCGCCGGGCCTTCGTCGAGGAGGCCGCCGGCGTCCTCAAGCACCGCAAGCGCAAGGAGAAGGCGCTGCGGAAGCTCGCGGCGATGGACGGCAACCTCGTCCGCCTCGCCGACCTCACCAGCGAGATCTCCCGCCAGCTCAAGCCGCTCGGCCGGCAGGCGAGGACGGCGCGCCGGGCCCGGCAGATCGCCGCCGACGCGCGTGACGCGCGCCTGAGGCTGCTGGCCGACGACGTCGCCACCGCCCGCGCCGCCCTGGGCGGGCACGACGGCCCGGGCCCCGCGGCGCGCCGCCTCACCGAGGTCACGGCGTCGCTGCAGCACGCGGGCGCGGCGCGTGCCCGCGCGGAGCAGGACCTGTCCCGGGTCCGGCCGCGGGCGACGGCGTGGGCGGAGCAGCTCGGCCGCGCGCGGGCCGTCTCGGACCGGCTGCGCGGCATCGCGCGCGTCGCCGACGAGCGCGCGCGGCTGCTCGCCGAGCCCGTCGACGGGCCCGACGCCGACCTCGACGCCCTCGCGCAGGCGCAGCGGGAGGCGGAGGGGGAGGTGCGGCGGGTCGAGGCCGCCGTCGCCGAGGGCCAGGACCGGCTGGCGGCCGCGAGCGCGGCGCGCGCGGACGCCGAGGAGCGCCACGAGGCCGCGGACCGCACCGCCCGCGAGCTGGCGGCCGAGCGCGCCCGCCGCTCGGAGGCGGTCGCCCGCCGACGCGGGCAGGTGGCGGCGCTTCGCGGCCGTCACGAGGCGGCCGAGGCCGAGGCGGAACGGGTCGCCGCCGGGCTGGCGGCCGCGACCGCCCGTCGCGCCGAGGCCGCCGCCGAGCTCGACCGGCTGCGACGCGAGGGCGCGGGCGGCACGGGCAACCCGGGTCGGACGGGACCGGCGGGCGCCACGCCGGCGGGCGACGGCCCCGAGGACCCGGCCGCGGCCGCGGTGGCGGCGCACGAGGAGGCCCTCGGCGCGCACGCCGCCGTGGTCGAGGAGCTGCGGGAGAGCGAGGGCCGTGAGCGGGTCGCCGAGCGGGAGCGGGCGGCGCTGCTCGCACGCCGCGACGCGCTGGCCTCCACGACCGTCCCGGTCGACGCGACCGCCGCCGTGCTCGAGCGCGGCGACGGCGTGCTCGGCCTGCTCTCGACGATGCTCGGTGTCGAGCCCGGCCACGAGCACGCGGTCGCCGCGGCGCTCGGCGCCGACGCGGACGCGGTGGCGATGACGTCGCTGGAGGCCGCGTCTGCGGCGGTCGAGCGGCTGCACGACAGCGACGGCGGACGGGTCGCCGTCGTGGTGCCCGGCGCCACCCCGCACGCCCACGAGCGCACGCTGCCCGGGCTCGGCCAGCTCGAGGGCCTCGACCTGCCGCCCGCGGCGCGGCCCGCCGCCGGCCTCGTCCTCGGCGACGGGCCGGTCGTCGAGTGGGCCCGGCACCGCCTCGCCCGCACCGTCGTGGTCGACGACCTCGCCGCCGGCCGGCAGCTGCTGGAGCGGGTCGGGCCCGGCGGGGACGCGCTGGTCGTCGTCACGCTGCTCGGCGACGTCCTGACCGTCGACGCGCTGCGCGGCGGTTCCGGCGCCGCGCCGTCGCTCATCGAGCGGCAGGCCGTCCTCGACGACGCCGAACGCGGCCTGCGCGACGCCGAGCGGGTGCTCGCCGGGGCCCGCGACGAGGTCGCGGCCGTGCGCGAGCGGGTCGCCGGGGCGAAGGCGGTCCTCGACGACGCCGAGGCGGCCCGCAGCGCCCTGGACGCGCGGATGAGCGCGCTCGCCGAGCAGCTCGGGTCGGTGGCGGCGCAGGTGCGCGCGGCCGGCGACGAGGCCGACCGGGCGCGCGCCCAGCACGAGCAGGTCCTCGCCCGGCGCGACGCGTACGCCGCCGAGCTCGCCGAGGCCGAGCAGGCCCTCGCCGCCGCCGAGGCCGACGCGGGTGGCGACGGCACCGGCGGCACGGACGGCGGCACGGACGGCGGCACGGACGGCGGCAGGGGCAGCGGCACGGCCGGCGACCACGCCGGCCCGGGCGCACCGACCGACCTCGCGGCCCTCGCCGACGCGGCACGGCTCGCGCGTCAGGCCGAGACCGAGGCGCGCCTCGCCGTCCGCACCGACGAGGAGCGGGCCCGCGCGGCAGGGGACCGGGCCCGTGCGGCGGCGGCGGCGCTCGAGCGGACCCGTCGCGACCTCGAGGCGGCAGCCACCCGCCGGGCCCAGCGCGCGGCGGCGGTGCAGGAGGCGCGCGACGTGCTCGCGGACGCGACGACCGCCGTCGGCTCGGCCGAGCGCGTCCTCTCGCAGGTCGTCGAGGCCGAGCAGCACGCCCGGCGGGCGCGCGACACCGCGCAGGCGGCGGCCCGCGACGCGGTCGCCGCCGAGCAGGCGCTGTCCGCCGAGCACGCGCGGCTCGTCGAGGCCTCGCACGCCGAGGAGCTGGCCCGCACCGAGCAGCGGCTGCGGCTGGAGCAGCTCGTCGAGCTCGCCCGCGACGAGCACGGCTTCGACGTCGAGGCCCTGCTCGAGGCGTACGGGCCGGACGTGCCCGTGCCCGTGCCGCAGGACGACGACCAGCAGGCGGCGGCGACCGACCCCGAGCAGGACACCGGGACCCCGACGGCCGACGACGCGCAGCCGGCGCCACCCGTCACCGAGCCGTACGACCGCGCGCGACAGACCCGGCGGCTCCGCGCGGCCGAGCGGGCGCTGGCGGACCTCGGCACGGTCAACCCGCTCGCGATGGAGGAGTACACGGCCCTGGAGGAGCGGCACCGCTTCCTGCTGCAGCAGCAGCAGGACCTCACGAGCAGCAAGAGGGACCTGCTCGGGATCATCCGCGACGTCGACACGCGCGTGGAGCAGGTCGTGACCGCCGCCTTCGCCGACACCGCGCGCGAGTTCGAGCAGATCATCCCGCGGCTGTTCCCCGGCGGGACCGGCCGGCTCGTCCTCACCGAGCCCGACGACATGCTGACGACGGGCATCGAGGTCGAGGCCCGACCGGCCGGCAAGACCGTCAAGCGGATGAGCCTGCTGAGCGGCGGCGAGCGGACCCTCGTCGCGCTCGCCTTCCTCGTCGCGCTGTTCAAGGCCCGCCCGAGCCCGTTCTACGTGCTCGACGAGATAGAGGCCGCGCTCGACGACGCGAACCTCGGCCGGCTGCTCGTCCTCATGGAGGAGCTGCGGCAGTCCAGCCAGCTCCTCGTCGTCACGCACCAGAAGCGGACGATGGAGGCCGCGGACGCGCTCTACGGCGTCACGATGCGCGGTGACGGCGTGAGCACGGTCGTGAGCCAGCGGCTGCGCGAGGTGGGCTGAGCCGCTCGAGCCGGCACTAGCGAGCCGCCCGACGTCAGCGGCCGAGGCCCGCGTCGCGGGCCCGCACGATCGCTTCGGCCCGGTCGGCCACGTGCAGCTTCGCGAAGACGTTCGACACGCAGTTGCGGACGGTCTTCGGGCTGAGGAACAGCAGCTCGGCGATCTGCGGGTTGCTCCGACCCGCCGCGACGAGGTCGAGCACCTCGCGCTCGCGCGCGGTCAGCTGCGGGAAGGGGTCGGCGTCGGCCGGCGCGTCGCCCGCGGGCAGCGGCGCCCGGCCCGCGAAGTACTGCGCGATCCGGACCGCGAGCGAGGCGCCGAACACCGCACCGCCCGCGGCGACGGTCCGCAGCGCCTGCACCACCTCGTCGGCGTCGGCGCCCTTGAGCAGGTAGCCGCGCGCGCCCGCGCGCAGCGCGGCGAACACCGTGTCGTCGTCCTCGGACATCGTGAGGACGACGACGGCGACCGACGGGCTGTCGCCCGTGATGCGCCGCGTGGCCTCGACGCCGTCGAGCACCGGCATCTGCACGTCCATGACGACGACGTCGGGCGCGAGGTCACGGGCCTGCTCGACCGCCGCGGCGCCGTCGGCGGCGGTGCCGACGACCTCGACGTCGGCCACCGTGCCGAGCAGCGCGGCGAGACCGTCGCGGTAGACGGGGTGGTCGTCGACGACGAGGACGCGCAGGACGGGCTCGGCGGTGCTCACGCGCTCACCCCCGGGGCGGGCTGCCGGGGCACCGCCGGGCGCCCGAGCGGCAGGGTCGCGCGCAGCACGGTGCCGCCGTCCGGCGGGCACGACACGTGCGCGGTGCCGCCGAGCTCCGCGGCCCGCTCGCGGACCGACAGCAGCCCGACCCCGGCGGGGGCGTCGGCGGCGATGCCCGTGCCGTCGTCGACGACGGCCACGTGCAGCGCGTTGTCGTCGCGCCGGAGCGTGACGTTGCACCGGGTTGCACCCGCGTGCCGGTGCACGTTGAGGACCGCCTCGCTCACGACGCGCAGCGCGGCCACCTCGACGGCCGCCGGCAGGTCGCCGAGCGCGTCGTCGTCGCCCACGACCTCGACGTCGACGCGGAGGCCGTCGGTGCCGAGGCGGCGCGCCTGCTGTCGCAGCGCCCCGACGAGCCCGACGTCGTCGAGGGCAGGCGGACGGAGGTCGTGCACGAGCCGCCGCACCTCCTGCAGCCCGCCCGCGACGTCGTCGCGCACCTCGCGCAGCGTGGCGTCGGACTCCTCGACGCGCCCGGCGCCCGCGAGCCGCCGAGCGGTGTCGATGCGGAGGACGACCGCGCCGAGCAGCGGGCCGAGACCGTCGTGCAGGTCCCGGCGCAGCCGGCGCCGCTCCTCCTCCCGCGCGAGCACGAGCAGCTCCCGGTGCCGCTGCAGCTGCGCGGCGAGGTGCGCGGCGCGCGCGGCCGCCGCGGCCTGCCGGGCGACGTCGGCGAGCAGCCGGGCGTCCCGCCCGCCCGCGCCCGGCCCGCGCGCGCCTGCGGGCAGCAGCAGGCGGCCGATGGTCTCCTCGCGGTACGTCAGCGGGTGCGCGGTGACGGCCTCGGGAGCCGTTCCGTGCTCGGCGAGTACCGTCGAGCCGTCCGGCTGGTCGACGGCGACCCCGACGTAGGGCAGCCGGAACGCGTCGGCCACGGACCGGGCGACCGCGGCGAGCTCCTCCTCGGTCCCGGGGGCGGCCTCGACGCGCTCCGCGAGCCGCGACACGACGCGGTACGGGTCGTCGCGCTCACCGAGCACCAGCCGTCGGGCGAGCCGGAAGGCCCGGTCCCGCAGCGGCAGGTACAGGGCGGCGACGAGCCCGAGCGCCAGCAGCGCCGCCTCGCGCTCGCCCAGACCGCCCCCGAGGAGGGAGCCCGCCAGGGCGAGGACGAGCAGGTCCGTGCCGAGCAGCACCGCCGCGAGGACCGCGTAGACGAGCGTGCCCGGCAGCAGCGCGTCGATGTCGACGACCCGGGGCCGGGTCACCCCGGCCGCGACCGCGAGCGCGCACACGCCGACGGACGCCACGAGACCCGCCGACATCAGCGCCTCCGGCAGCGCCCGGCCGACGAGCATGACGACCGCGGCGACCGTGCCCGCCCACAGCAGCCACCGCAGCCGGCGGCGCTGCTCCGGGTCGCCGCGGCGGTAGCGCCGGACCAGCGACGCGAGCGGGACGAGCAGGCTGAGCGGCACGGCCGCGAAGGCCACGCGCAGCAGCGCCTCCCACACGTCGTCCGGGACGCCCGCGAGGGTCGTGGGGTCGAGGTCGACGGCGGCGAGAGCAGCGGGGAAGCCGCCCGCCCCCGCCTCCGCGACCCGCGCCGGCACGAGGAGCAGCGTGAGGGGCAGCAGCGCCGTCAGGCCGAGGCTGACGAGCGACGCGGTCCGCCAGCGGTGCCCCTCGGGCAGCCGCCCGTCGGGGAACAGGAGGAGGACGAGCGGCAGCGTGAGCAGGAGGGAGGCACCGAGCCGCTGGTAGACCCAGTACGCGAGCCCCGCGCCGGGCAGCGGCTCGCCCCCGGTGGCCGCGGGCTCCACGGCGTGCACGAGCCACGCCGCGGCGAGCCCGTCCACGGCCCAGTGCACGCCCATCACGAGCAGCACCCAGCCGAGCGTGTGCCGCCACGACGTCCGCAGGACGAGCGCGCCCGCGCCGGCGAGCAGCGTGCCCGAGACCCCCGCCGTCCACCCCACGTCCCCCGCGACGGTCCGGACGAGCACGGGGTCGTTGCCCGCGTCGAGGGCGACCGTGACGGCGGTCACCGCGACCGAGACGACGAGGGCGCCCGCCGCGACTGCACGGGTCGTCGCCGCGGGCGGGTCGGTCGGGGACGTGGGCACGGGAGGAGTGTGACGGCTCGCGCGCCGCGGGGGCAGGGACCGCTGTCCCGGGTCGTGTCCCGGGTCCGTCCCGGCCCGTGGGGACGCACGGCGGGACGGGACACGGGGCACGAGCAGGGACTGCACACGGGACGGCGGACGGGACGCCGGACCCTGCCGGCCCGGGACGCGAGGACGGCACCGTCCTCCCCGTCAGCACCGACCGGTGCACGAGACCGACCAGACGTCCAGGAGGACGACCATGAGCACGACCCTCACCACCACCACCGGCTCCGTCGCGGCCCGGGCCCGCGACGACCGTCCCGAGGCCGGCGGCCGCGAGGCCCGCCGCGCCCGGCGCCGCGAGGTCATGGCGGCGCGTGCCGCGGCCCTGCCCGCGGTCCCCACCCGTACCGCACGTCTCACGGGCGGCCTCGTCGCCGTCGGCGCGCTCTCCTGGGCGACGAGCTTCCTGCTCGTCGGCGGGCACTCCGAGACGGAGGTCGGGCAGACCGTCGGCGACCTCATGGCCGTCCCGTTCCAGGCCGGGCTGTTCGCCCTCCTCGCGCTCCAGCTGCGCACGAGGGCCGCCGGGCTGGGCCGTGGCGTCGTCGGCTTCATGTACGTGGAGTTCTTCCTGCTCTCGCTCGCCACGGCCTGGTCGCTCATCCACGGGCTGGCGCCGTCCCTGCGCGACGAGGCGTGGCTCGCGGCCCTCGATCTCTCGTGGCCGCTGTCCATGCTCGGCATGGCCGTGCTCGGGGTGAAGATCGCCGTCGCGGGCCGCTGGCGCGGACCGGTCCGGGCGTGGCCGGCGGTCGCCGAGAGCTGGGCGCCGGTGTGCGTGCCGGTCTTCATCGTCTTCGGCGCCGGGCTGCACGCCGACGTCATCGGCGCCGTCCACCTCCTGCTCGGCTACACGACGCTCGGCCTGCTCCTGCTCGCCAAGCCGCACCTCACCGGCGCCCGGGACGCCTGAGGCGTCCGAGGCGTCCGCGACGGCCCGACCCCTCCGGGGGTCGGGCCGTCGCCGTCCCCGGGGTTCGTGCGCACCCCCGCGGGCACGACAGACTGGCCCGGTGACGCCGACCTCCGACCTCACCGCCTACCTGCTCGCCGCGGCCGCCGCCGGCGACCCCGACGCCGTCCTCGCGCTCTCGGCGCTGTCGCCCGACGAGACCACGTGGGTGGTCGTGGGCGGTGCGCTGGGCGTGCCGATCCTCATCGGGCTCGTCGTCGGGCTCGTGCGCCGCGGGCGGCACGGGCGCACGGACACCGCCGCCCCGCCGGAGCAGCGCCGCCCGGGCGTCGACTACCGCCCCGGGGTCGGTGACGACGCCGAGGAGCCGCGCGACACGCCGGTCCGCGGCGTCGACACGCTGCCGCTGCCGGACTCCCTCACCGAGCCGCCGAGCGTCGAGGAGGTGCCGGCCACCCCGACCGTCGAACGGCCCGACCCCGTCCGGGGCCGCCTGCAGCGGCTGCGCGCGAGGCTCGCCCGCTCCGGCGCCCTCGGGCGCGGGCTGCTGGAGCTGCTCGGCCGCGACCGCCTCGACGATGCGACGTGGGAGGAGATCGAGGACACGCTCATCGGCGCCGACCTCGGCACCGGCCCGGCCCTGGAGGTCGTCGAGCGGCTGCGCGAGCGGGTCGTCGCGGAGGGCGGCGACCCGCGGACCGTGCTGCGGGAGGAGCTGCTGCGCATCGTCGGGCCGGACATGGACCGCTCGCTCGCCGTGCAGCCGACGCCCGCGGACGCCGACGGCGGCGTCCACCGTCCCGCCGTCGTCCTCGTCGTCGGCGTCAACGGGGTGGGCAAGACGACGACGGTCGGCAAGCTCGCCCGCGTGCTCGTCGCGGAGGACAAGGACGTCGTCCTCGGTGCCGCCGACACCTTCCGCGCCGCGGCCGCCGAGCAGCTGACGACGTGGGGCGAGCGCGTCGGCGTGCCGACGGTCCGCTCCCAGGTCGAGGGCGCCGACCCCGCCTCGGTCGCCTTCGACGCCGTCAAGGCAGGCGCCGACCTCGAGGCCGACGTCGTGCTCGTCGACACCGCGGGCCGGCTGCAGAACAAGCGCGACCTCATGGACGAGCTCGGCAAGGTGAAGCGCGTCGTCGAGCGGCACGGCCCCGTCGACGAGGTGCTCCTCGTCCTCGACGCCACGACGGGGCAGAACGGGCTCAGCCAGGCGCGTGTGTTCGCCGAGGCGGTGAACATCACGGGCATCGTGCTCACGAAGCTCGACGGCACCGCGAAGGGCGGCATCGTCGTCGCCGTCCAGCGCGAGCTCGGCGTTCCCGTCAAGCTCGTCGGCCTGGGGGAGGGCGCCGACGACCTCGCCCCCTTCGAGCCCGAGGCCTTCGTCGACGCGCTGCTGGAGCCGGCGGGCTGAGCGTGCCCGCGGCCGGCGACCCACTCGACCCACCCGACCCACCCGACCGCCCGCCGGAGCCCCGCCGGGTCGCCGGGGAGGTCGTCGGCTCGCGGGTCGAGCCCCGCCTCGGCGGTGCGCCGCGCCGGCTCATGGTCCGCCTGTTCCTCGTCAGCGGCGGGCTGTGGCTCGTGCTCGGGGCGGCCCTGCTCGCCGCGGGCGTGCCGTGGTGGGGCGTCCTTCGGGTCGCGACCGGGGTGGCGGCGCTCGTGCTGACGGTCGGCTGGCGCGTGCTGCGCCTGCTGCACCGGCAGCGGCGCGGCCCCGTCGGGTGACGGGGCCGCGCCGTCGCCGGGTGGTGCCGTGCCTCAGGCGGCCGGAGCCGGCTGCGCGCAGCCGGTGAGGTCCGCCACGTCCGCCTCGGCCGCCACGCCCACCCGCTCGACGGGCTCGGCGAGCGTGACGAGGTGCCGTGCGTAGGCCCGGGTCGTGAGGAACGACGGCATCCGCTCGGCCAGCAGCGCCTCGGCGAGGAGCTCGGCGGCGTCGCCGAAGCGCTGCCGGGTGTCCTCGTCCGGCGACTGCCGCCGTGCCTCCGCCAGCTCCTCCTCGAGCACCTGCGCGACCAGCGCGGGCGTCACGACGGGGCCGTCCGCCAGGTGCACCCCCTCGCGGCACCACTGCCACACCTGCGACCGGGAGATCTCGGCGGTCGCCGCGTCCTCCATGAGCCCGTGCAGCGCGACCGCCCCCCGCCCGGCCAGCCACGCCTGCAGGTAGTGCAGCGCCACCGACACGTTGGTCCGCAGGCCCGCGGCGGTCACCTCCCCGCCGGTCGAGGCGAGGTCGAGCAGGTCCGCGGCCGTGACCGCCACCTCCGGGCGGTGCCGGTGCACCTGGTTGGGACGCGCGCCGAGCACACCGTCGAAGACCTCCCGGCACGTGTCGACGAGACCCGGGTGCGCGACCCACGAGCCGTCGAAGCCGTCGGCGGCCTCCCGCTCCTTGTCCGCCCGCACCTTCGCGACGGCCTGCGCCGTGCGCTCCGGGTCGCGCCGGTCGGGGATCGCCGCGGCCATGCCGCCGATCGCGTGCGCGCCGCGCCGGTGGCACGTCGCGACGAGCAGCTCGGTGTAGGCGCGCATGAACGGCGCCGTCATCGTCACCTCGGCGCGGTCGGGCAGCAGGTAGTCGTGCCCGCGCGCGCCGTAGGTCTTGATCGCGCTGAACACGTAGTCCCAGCGCCCGGCGTTGAGGCCCGCCGCGTGCTCGCGCAGCTCGTAGAGGATCTCCTCCATCTCGAAGGCCGCGGGCAGCGTCTCGATGAGGACGGTCGCCCGGATCGTCCCGCGCGGCAGCCCCAGCATCTGCTGCGCGCGGACGAAGACGTCGTTCCACAGCCGGGCCTCGAGGTGGCTCTCGAGCTTCGGCAGGTAGAAGTACGGTCCCCGCCCGGCGTCCAGCTGCAGCCGCGCGCAGTGGAAGAGGTACAGCCCGAAGTCGACGAGCGCGCCCGCCACCGGCCGCCCGTCGACCCGCAGGTGCTTCTCCGGCAGGTGCCAGCCGCGCGGCCGCACCACGACGGTCGGGGTGGCCCCGTCGGCGTCGCCCGTGACCCGGTACTCGCGGCCCTCCGGCGAGGTCCACGTGAGCTCGCCGAGGCTCGCGTCGAGCAGCGTGAGCTGACCGCCGACGACGTTGTCCCACGTCGGGCTCGTCGCGTCCTCCTGGTCCGCGAGCCACACCCTCGCCCCGGAGTTCAGGGCGTTGATCGCCATCTTGCGGTCGGTGGGGCCGGTGATCTCGACGCGGCGGTCGACGAGGCCCGGGGCGGCGGGCGCGACCTTCCACGTCGGGTCGGTGCGGATCCAGCGCGTCGCGGTGCGGAAGCCGAGGTCGGCGCCGGCGGCGACCTCCTCCCTGCGTCGCGCGCGGGCGGCGAGCAGCTCGCAGCGGCGTTCGGCGAAGGCCTGGTCGAGCCGTCCGACGAAGGCGAGCGCCTCGGGGGTGAGGACGCGCTCGTAGCCAGGGCGCA
The DNA here is from genome assembly GCF_037153975.1 of Aquipuribacter sp. SD81. NCBI lineage: Bacteria > Bacillati > Actinomycetota > Actinomycetes > Micrococcales > Intrasporangiaceae > Aquipuribacter > Aquipuribacter sp. SD81. Next base: position 80,099 of record NZ_JBBAYJ010000015.1, on the reverse strand, counting down.
GCGGTCCGAGCACCTGCACCTCGGCGGTGGAGCCGGTGCGCGTGCTGCCCAGGGTCACCCGGGTGGCGCCCGCGTCGGCGTCGGCGTCGGCGTCGGCGGGACTGGCGGGGGTGCGGAACGGTGTCATCGTCGTCTCCTCCTGCTCGGGCCGGGCCGTCAGCGGAACTGCTCGTGCTCGGTCGACCCGCTGAGCGCGAGCGTCGACCCGGCCGGGTTGAGGGCGGTCGCGACCGCGTCGAAGTAGCCGGTGCCGACCTCCGCCTGGTGCCGGACGGCGGTGTAGCCGCGTTCGGCGGCGGCGAACTCGGCCTGCTGCAGCTCGACGTAGGCGCTCATGCCGCGCCGGGCGTACCCGTGCGCGAGCTCGAACATCGAGGCGTTCAGCGCGTGGAAGCCGGCGAGGGTGATGAACTGGAACGCGTAGCCCATGGCGGCGAGCTCGCGCTGGAACCGCGCGATGGTGTCGTCGTCGAGGTACGCCTTCCAGTTGAAGCTCGGCGAGCAGTTGTAGGCGAGCAGCTTGTCCGGGTAGCGGGCCTTGACGGCCTCGGCGACCTCGCGGGCCTGGTCGAGGTCGGGCGTGCCCGTCTCGACCCAGATGAGGTCGGCGTAGGGGGCGTAGGCGAGCACGCGGCGGAGCACCGGGGCCGTGCCGTTCCGGACCCGGAAGAAGCCCTCCGCCGTCCGCTCCCCGGTGCAGAACTCCCGGTCGCGCTCGTCGACGTCGCTCGTGAGCAGGTCGGCGGCGAGCGCGTCGGTCCGGGCGACGACGAGGGTGCGGGTGCCTGACACGTCGGCGGCGAGGCGCGCCGCGTTGAGGGTGCGGATGTGCTGCTGCGTCGGCACGAGCACCTTGCCGCCCAGGTGGCCGCACTTCTTCTCACTGGCGAGCTGGTCCTCCCAGTGCACGCCCGCCGCCCCGGCGCCGATCATCTGCTTCATGAGCTCGAAGGCGTTGAGCGGGCCGCCGAAGCCCGCCTCGGCGTCGGCGACGATCGGCACGAGCCACTCCTCGGGGCCGCCCGCGGTGCCGGCGGAGTGCTCGATCTGGTCCGCCCGCAGCAGCGCGTTGTTGATGCGGCGGACGACCGCCGGCACCGAGTTCGCCGGGTACAGCGACTGGTCGGGGTACGTCTGGCCGGACAGGTTGGCGTCGGCGGCCACCTGCCAGCCCGACAGGTAGATCGCCTCGAGCCCCGCCCGGACCATCTGGACGGCCTGGTTGCCGGTGAGCGCGCCGAGGGCCGGCACGTGGGTGCGGCTGTGCAGCAGCTCCCACAGCCGCTCGGCGCCGCGGCGGGCGAGCGTGTGCTCCTCGACCACGCGGCCGCGCAGGCGGACGACGTCGTCCGCGGTGTAGGTGCGCTCGACCCCTGCCCAGCGCGGGTCGGTCGCCCACTGCTCGGCCAGCTGCCGGGCGTCGGGGAGGTCGGAGCCCGCGGCGGGGCGGGTGACGTCCCGCACCGCGACGGCGGCCGCGGTGCGGGGGTCGGTCGGGGTGGGGATGGTCGTCGTCATGGCCGTCTCCTCGGTCTCCCGGCGGGCGCCCTGCCCGTCGGTGAGGACGACTGTGGGCGCCGACCGCACCGAGGAACCACCGCTCCTTCGTGGCAAGAAGTGCGTTTCTTTCGCTATCGTCACGTGAGTGGTCGCCTTCGACGTGACGCCCGACACAGCCGACGCCCCGGACGCCATCGCGGTGGGCCGGCGCATCCGACACCTGCGGCGGGAGCAGGGCCTCACCCTCGACGACCTCGGCCGGCGCGTCGGGCGGGCCGGGTCGCAGCTGTCGCTCGTGGAGAACGGGCGGCGCGAGCCCAAGCTGTCGCTGCTGCGCGCGCTCGCCGAGGCGCTCGGCGTCGAGGTGGCCGACCTCGTCGGCGCGGAGCCGCCGACCCGGCGCGCGGCGCTGGAGATCGCGTGGGAGCGCGTGCAGCGCAGCCCGCTGTACGCCTCGCTGCGGCTGCCGGAGGTGCGCGTCGGCCCCCGCACGCCGACGGAGGTGCTCGAGGCGCTGCTCGGGCTGCACGGCGAGGTCGTGCGGCGCGCGACCGAGACCGCGGCGACGCCGGAGGAGGCCCGCCGGGCCAACCGGGAGCTGCGCGAGGACATGCGGCGCCGCGACAACTACTACCCCGACATCGAGGCCGCCGCCGACGGGCTGCTCACCGCGGTGGGGCACACCGCGGGACCGCTGTCGCAGCGCGTCATCGGCGAGCTCGCCGAGCACCTCGGCTTCAGCGTGCACCGCGTCGACGACATGCCGCGCTCGGTGCGCTCGGTCACCGACATGCGCCACCGGCGCTTCTACGTCCCGCTCGACGGCTCGGTCGCCGGGCACGACGCGCGCACCGTCGTGCTGCAGACGATCGGGCACCAGGTGCTCGGGCACACCGAGCCCACGAGCTACGCGGACTTCCTGCGGCAGCGGGTCGAGGTCAACTACTTCGCCGCGGCGCTCATGGTGCCGCAGCGCACCGCCGTGCCCCTGCTGCAGCGCGCGAAGGCCCGGCGCGAGCTGGACGTCGAGGACCTGCGGGACTCCTACGCCGTCTCGCAGGAGACGGCGGCCCACCGCTTCACCAACCTCGCGACCCGCCACCTCGGGCTGCCCGTGCACTTCATGCGGGTGCACCGCAGCGGCGTCGTGCACAAGGCGTACGAGAACGACGGCGTCCGCTTCCCCACGGACGCGACGGGCGCGATCGAGGGCCAGACCGTCTGCCGGCACTGGACGGTCCGCGTCGTCTTCGGCGCGAGCGACGGCTCCGCGCCGTACCGGCAGTACACCGACACCCCGACCGGCACGTACTGGTGCACCGCCCACCTCGACCGCCGGCCCGGCCCCTTCGGCCCCGGTGCGGCCGACGGCGACTTCTCCGTCGCCGTGGGCGTGCCGTACGCCCACGTCAGGTGGTTCCGGGGTCGGGAGACCACCGAGCGCTCCCGCTCGCGCTGCCCCGACCCCACGTGCTGCCGTCGCCCGCCCGCCGAGCTCGCCCAGCGGTGGGAGGGCCACGCGTGGCCGAGCGCCCGCGCGCACTCCCACCTGCTCGCCACGCTGCCGCCCGGCACGTTCCCGGGCGTGGACGACACCGAGGTGTACGAGTTCCTCGAGGAGCACGCGCCGCGCTGAGTTCCCGACCGCGCGGTCCGACACACACCTTTCACACGACGGCCCCGCTCGTCACGTGCCTGTAACGGACGGCGCGCGACGCCGAAACACCCGCGGACCACGGTTGCCCCACTGATCGGCACGGGACGGACCTGCCCCGTCCCGCGACTCGGAAGGTGACAACCACATGGTGGACACAGGCACAACCGCCTGGATCCTGATCAGCGCGACCCTCGTGCTGCTCATGACCCCCGGCCTCGCGATGTTCTACGGCGGCATGAACCGCCACCGCGGCGTCCTCAACATGATGATGATGAGCTTCGGTGCCCTCGGGCTCATCAGCGTGCTGTGGGTGCTGTACGGCTACTCCGTCGCGTTCGGCACCAGCAACGCCGGGCTCATCGGCAACTTCACGGAGTACTGGGGCTTCGCCGGCCTCATGCCCGGCAGCGACCAGCTGCAGGCCGAGGCCATCGGCGACGTCGCGTCCGGCTCCTACCCAGACATCGCCTTCGCGGCATTCCAGGGCGTCTTCGCCGTCATCACCGTCGCCCTCATCTCCGGCGCGATCGCCGACCGCGCGAAGTTCTCCTCCTGGATGGTCTTCGCCGGCATCTGGGCGACCGTCGTGTACTTCCCCGTGGCGCACTGGGTCTTCGCGTTCCAGGACGGCGAGGGCGGCTGGATCGCCGACGGCATCGAGGCGATCGACCTCGCAGGCGGGACCGCCGTGCACATCAACGCGGGCGCGGCGGCCCTCGCGCTCGCGCTGGTGCTCGGCAAGCGCCGGGGCTTCGGCAAGGAGCCCATGCGACCGAACAACCTCCCGCTCGTCATGCTCGGCGCGGGCCTGCTGTGGTTCGGCTGGTTCGGCTTCAACGGCGCGAGCTTCCTCACCTCCGACGGCATCGCCGCGTACGTGTGGGTGAACACGTTCGTCGCCACCGGTGCCGCGGTCCTCGGCTGGCTCCTGGTGGAGAAGCTCCGCGACGGCGCCTCCACGTCCCTCGGGGCCGCCTCCGGCGTCGTGGCGGGCCTCGTCGCCATCACCCCCGCCTGCGGCGCGGTGACCCCGGTCGGCGCCATCTTCATCGGCCTCATCGCCGGTGTCGTCTGCGCCTTCGCCGTCGGGCTGAAGTACAAGCTGGGCTTCGACGACTCCCTCGACGTCGTCGGCGTCCACCTCGTCGGCGGCCTCGTCGGCACGCTGCTCATCGTCCTGTTCGCCGCCCCGTCCGCGGCGGCCGCCTACGACGGCTACCCCGCCGGGCTCTTCTACGGCGGCGGCCTGGAGCTGCTGCCGCGTCAGGCGCTCGGTGCGTTCGCGGTGCTCGCGTACTCCTTCGTCCTCGCCTACATCATCGGCTTCGCGATCGAGAAGACGATCGGCTTCCGGATCAGCGACGACGCCGAGGCCGAGGGCATCGACTCGACCGAGCACGCCGAGTCCGCGTACACCTTCAGCGGCATCGGCACCGGGGGCTTCAGCCCGAAGGCCCCGACGACGTCCAAGACGGAGGTCTCCGCATGAAGCTCGTCACCGCGGTCATCAAGCCGCACAAGCTCGACGACGTGAAGAACGCCCTCGAGGCGTTCGGCATCCAGGGCATGACGGTGTCCGAGGCGTCCGGCTACGGCCGGCAGCGCGGCCACACCGAGGTGTACCGCGGGGCGGAGTACACCTCCGACCTCGTGCCCAAGGTCCGCATCGAGGTGCTCGTCGACGAGACGGGGGCGGCCGACGTCGTCGACGTCATCGTCAAGGCCTCGCAGACCGGTCGCATCGGCGACGGCAAGGTGTGGGCGAGCCCGGTCGACGACGTCGTCCGCGTCCGCACCGGCGAGCGCGGCCCCGACGCGCTCTGAGCACCACGCGCCCCCGGCCCCGGCACGTCGCCGGGTCCGGGGGCGCTGCACGCCCGCCCGAGTCCCTGGAGGGAGGACCCGTGGACGTCACCCGCTCACGCACCCGCGGCCTGGGCCGGGAGCTGCTGCAGCTCGCCGTCCGGTCCGAGCTCGCCGGCCCGGCCCGGCGTCGTGCGCACACCGACCTGCTCCTCGGCCGGCTGCGCGAGGTGTGGGACGACGCACTGGAGGCGACGGGCCTCGCGGCCGACCCGCCCGGCGGGGTCGCGCTCGCGGCCGTCGGCAGCCTCGCCCGAGGTGACGCGGGCCCGGTCAGCGACCTCGACCTGCTCCTGCTCCACGAGGGCAGGCGGCTGCCGACCGAGCGGCTCGCCGCCCTCGCCGACGCGCTGTGGTACCCGCTGTGGGACGCGGGGCTGCGACTGGACCACTCGGTCCGCACCACCGCGCAGTGCCGGGACGTCGCCGCGGCCGACCTCGCCGCCGCCGTCGGCCTCCTCGACCTCACCCCCGTCGCCGGGGACGCCGCGCTCGTGCAGCACGTGCGCACGGTGCTCCTCACCGACTGGCGGCAGGGGGCGCGCCGCCGGCTGCCGCAGGTGCTCGACGCGCTCGCCGAGCGCAAGGAGCGACACGGCGACCTCGCCCACCTGCTCGAGCCGGACCTCAAGGAGTCCCGCGGCGGCCTGCGCGACGTCACGACGCTGCGGGCCCTCGCGGCGTCGTGGCTCACCGACCGGCCGCACGGCCGCGCGATCGACGCCGCCCACACGTACCTCCTCGACGTGCGGGACGCCCTGCACGTCGTCACGGGCCGGCCCGGGGACCGGCTCGTGCTGCCCGAGCACGACGCCGTCGCCGCGGTCGTGGGGGAGGACGACGCCGACCGCCTGCTCGCGCACCTCGCCGACGCCGGGCGCGGGGTCGCCTACGCCGTCGACGTCACGGTGAGGCGGGCGCGACAGGCGCTGCCGCAGCGGCGCTGGCGGCCCGGCCCCCGGCGGCCGCGGCTGCGCCCGCTGGGGCACGGGCTCGTCGAGCACGACGGTGAGGTCGTGCTCGGCACGGGCACGAGCCCGGAGCGCGACCCCGCCCTCGCGCTCCGCGCGGCCGCGACCGCGTCCCGCGCGGGGCTGCCGCTCAGCCCCGTCACGGTGCAGCACCTCGCCTCCGCGACGACGGAGCTGCCGCAGCCGTGGCCGACGCACGCGCGCGACGCGCTCGTCGAGCTGCTCGGCGCCGGCGAGCACCTGCCCGGCGTGTGGGAGGCGCTCGACCTCGAGGGCCTCGTCGTCCGCTGGCTGCCGGAGTGGGAGGGCGTGCGCAACCGGCCCCAGCGCAACGCCGTCCACCGCTGGACGGTCGACCGGCACCAGGTGCAGGCGTGCGTGGAGGCGGCTCGGCTGCTGCGCGACGTCTCCCGGCCCGACCTGCTGCTGCTCACGTGCCTGCTGCACGACCTCGGCAAGCTGCCGGGCGCGCACGACCACGCCCGCACCGGGGCGCCGCTGGCGCGTCGGGTCGCCGAGCGCGTGGGGCTGGCCGCACCCGACTGCGACGTGGTGGAGCGGCTCGTCGCCGAGCACCTCACGCTCGTCGACCTCGCGACCCGGCGCGACCCCGACGACCCCCGCACGGTCGAGGACCTCGTCGCCGCGGTGGGCGGCCGGGGCGACGTCCTCACCCTGCTGCGCGCGCTCACCGAGGCCGACGCGCTCGCGGCCGGGCCGGCGGCGTGGAGCCCGTGGCGCGCCCGGCTCGTCGACGACCTCGTGCGCCGCGCGAGGGCCGTCATGCGCGGGGAGGACCCGCTCGGGCCAGCCCCCCTCACGCCGGGGGAGGAGGCGCTGGTCGCCGAGGTCGCCCGCGACGGCGGCAGCCGCATCGCGCTCGCACCGGTGGAGGGCCTGACGACCGTCACGGTCGTCGCGCCGGACCGGCCGGGGCTGTTCGCCGACATCGCCGGCGTCCTCGCGGTCCACCGTCTCGCGGTCCGCTCCGCCCTCGTGCGGACCGTCGGCGGCACCGCCGTCGACACGTGGTGGGTGGAGCCGGGTGGCGAGGTCCCCGACCCCGCCGTGCTCCGCACCGACCTGCAGCGCCTCGCCGACGGCGACACCGCGCTGCTGGCGCGGCTCGAGCGCCGCGACGCCTCGGCGCGGCTGCGCCGGCCCGGGCGGGAGGACGAGCGCCCGGTCGTCGTCGTCGCGCCCGGCGCCAGCACCACCGCGACCGTGCTCGAGGTCCGCTCGCGGGACCGGCCCGGCCTGCTCGCCTCGCTCGGGCGGGCGCTCACCGACCGCGGCGCCGACGTCCGCTCCGCCCACGTCGCCACCCACGCCGGTCAGGCCGTCGACGTGCTCTACGTCGCCGAGGCGGGCGGGGCCGCCGGGACGGGTGGTGCCGCGGCGGGCGGGCCGCTCGCGCCGCCGCGCGTCGCCGAGCTCGTCGCCGCGCTCGTCGAGGCGGCGGACCCCGAGCGCGCCGCGAGCACGTAGCCGCCGCGCCCTCGCGCCGGGCGGCTACCCTGGGGCACCGCCGTCCACCAGCTCCCACCGATGGGGACCCGCTTGTTCGCCTCGCTCTCCGACCGCCTCACCTCGACGTTCAAGTCCCTGCGGGGCAAGGGCCGGCTCTCCCCGGCCGACGTCGACGCGACCGTCCGGCAGATCCGCCTCGCCCTGCTCGACGCCGACGTGTCGCTGCCGGTGGTCCGCCAGTTCACCGCGAGCGTCCGCGAGCGCGCGCTGGGGGAGGAGGTCAGCAAGGCCCTCAACCCCGGCCAGCAGGTCGTCAAGATCGTCAACGAGGAGCTCGTCGCGATCCTCGGCGGGGAGACCCGACGGCTGCGGCTGGCCAAGAACCCGCCGACCGTCATCATGCTCGCGGGCCTGCAGGGCGCCGGTAAGACGACGCTCGCCGGCAAGCTCGGGCACTGGCTCAAGGAGCAGGGGCACAGCCCCGTCCTCGTCGCCGCCGACCTGCAGCGGCCCAACGCCGTCACGCAGCTGCAGGTCAACGGCGAGCGCGCCGGCGTCGCGGTCTTCGCGCCCGAGCCGGGCAACGGGGTCGGCGACCCGGTCGACGTCGCCCGGCGCGGCGTGGAGCTCGCGCGCTCGCGCGGCCACGACGTCGTCGTCGTCGACACCGCCGGCCGCCTCGGCGTCGACGCCGACCTCATGCAGCAGGCCGCCGACATCCGCGACGCCGTGCAGCCCGACGAGGTGCTGTTCGTCCTCGACGCGATGATCGGGCAGTCCGCGGTGGAGACCGCGAAGCAGTTCGACGAGGGCGTCTCCCTCACCGGCGTCGTCATGACGAAGCTCGACGGCGACGCCCGCGGCGGCGCGGCGCTGTCGGTGGTGACGGTGACGGGCTCGCCGATCCTCTTCGCCTCCACCGGCGAGAAGCTCACCGACTTCGAGGTGTTCCACCCCGACCGCATGGCCGGGCGCATCCTCGACATGGGCGACGTCCTCACCCTCATCGAGCAGGCCGAGCGCGCCTTCGACGCCGAGCAGACCGCGAAGATGGCCGGCAAGGTCGAGCGCGGCGAGGACTTCACGCTCTCGGACTTCCTCGAGCAGATGCAGGCCGTGCGGCGCATGGGCCCGCTCAAGAACATGCTGAAGATGCTCCCCGGCATGGGCGACATGAAGGAGCAGCTCGAGCAGTTCGACGAGCGCGAGCTCGACCGCGTCGAGGCGATCGTCCGGTCCATGACGCCCGCCGAGCGCGACGACCTCAAGATCCTCAACGGCTCGCGCCGGGCGCGCATCGCGCGCGGGTCCGGCACGCAGGTGAGCGACGTCAACGGCCTCGTCGAGCGCTTCACGCAGGCGCAGAAGATGATGCGGCAGATGCGCCGCGGCGGCGGGATGCCGGGCCTGCCGGGCATGCCGGGCGGCGGTATGCCGGGCGGCGTGCCCGGCATGGTCGGGCCCGGCAAGCGCGGCAAGCAGAAGAAGGGCAAGGCCGCGGCGCGCAAGGGCTCGCGCTCCGGCAACCCGGCCAAGCGCGCCGCGGAGGAGGCGGGCCTCGGCCAGCGCGGCGGCGCCGCGGCCGGCTCGGGCTCGGGAGCGGCCTTCGGCCTCTCGGAGCAGGGCGGGCAGTCGTTCGACCCCGCGTCGCTGCCCGACGCCTTCCGGGGCAGGTGACGTGGCCGGTCCGGTTAGCGGCGGCGCGGGCGGGGACGCCCCCGTCCTCCACCTCACCGGACCGGTCCGCGTCGACGCCGACGACGTGCGCGGCCAGGCGTGGGTGCACGGCGGCAGCGTCACCTTCGAGCGCCCCGACCTGCCCGCCGGGACCGACGTCGTCACGGTCGACGGCTGGGTCCTGCCCGGTCTCGTCGACGCCCACTGCCACATCGGCCTGGACGCCCACGGCGCCGTCGACCGGGAGACCACCGAGCGGCAGGCCCTCACCGACCGCGACGCCGGCACCCTGCTCGCGCGCGACGCGGGCTCGCCCGCCGACACCCGCTGGCTCGACGACCGCCCCGACCTGCCGCGCGTGGTCCGCGCCGGCCGGCACGTCGCGCGGCCGCGGCGCTACATCCGCAACTACGCCGCCGAGGTCGAGCCCGACGCCCTCGTCGCCGAGGTCCGCCACCAGGCCCGCCGCGGCGACGGCTGGGTCAAGCTCGTGGGGGACTGGATCGACCGCGACCTCGGCGACCTCGCGCCGCTCTGGCCGGCCGACGTGGTCGCGGCCGCGATCGACGCCGCGCACACCGAGGGCGCCCGCGTGACGGCGCACTGCTTCTCCGAGGACGCCCTGCCCGACCTGCTCGCCGCGGGCATCGACGGCATCGAGCACGGCACCGGGTTCGGCCCCGCCACCGTCGCCGCGGCCGCCGACCAGCGGGTCGCCGTCGTGCCGACGCTCGTCAACATCGCGACGTTCCCGCAGCTCGCCGCGCGCGGTGAGGACAAGTTCCCCCGCTGGGCCGCGCACATGCGCGCGCTGCACGCCCGTCGGCTGCAGAACGTCCGCGACCTGCACGAGGCGGGCGTGCCGCTCTTCGTCGGCACCGACGCCGGCGGCTCGCTGCCGCACGGCCTGGTCGCGCAGGAGGTCGCCGAGCTGGTCGGCGCGGGACTGCCGCCGCTCGTGGCCGTCGGCGCGGGCTCGTGGGCCGCGAGGCGCTGGCTCGGGCGCGACGGGCTCGCCGAGGGCGCGTCCGCCGACCTCGTCGTGCACGACGCCGACCCCGTCACCGAGCCGGGCGTGCTCGCCCACCCGCGGGCGGTCGTGCTCCGGGGCCGCCTCGTGCGCGGCGGCGGGGCCGAGCCGCCGGACCCGCGCGGCCCCGCCGTCGTGGCACACTAGGCGGCTGTACCCGCGCCGCCACGGCCCTCTACCCGTCCGGTGCGTGTCCACCTGCGTGCCTCGACCCGGTCCCCACCCGCGGTCGCCGGGCCCGCGCCCACACCAGACTCAGGAGACCACCAGCTCGTGGCAGTCAAGATCCGTCTCAAGCGCATGGGCAAGATCCGCGCGCCGTTCTACCGCGTCGTCGTCGCCGACTCCCGTACCCGCCGTGACGGCCGGGCGATCGAGGAGATCGGCAAGTACCACCCGACCGAGGAGCCCTCGCTCATCGAGATCGACAGCGAGCGCGCGCAGCACTGGCTGTCCGTCGGCGCCCAGCCGACCGAGCAGGTCCTCAACCTGCTGAAGATCACCGGCGACTGGCAGACCTTCAAGGGCGAGCCCGGCGCCGAGGGCACGCTCAAGGTCGCCGCCCCCAAGGCGGACAAGAAGGTGGCGTACGAGGCCGCCATGCGCGACGCCAAGGCCGACGGCGGCGACGCCCGCGAGGCCACGACGCCGCGCCGCAAGGCCGCCGCCAAGGCCGAGGAGCCCGCGGCCGAGGCGACCGCCGAGACCCCGGCCGACACCCCGGCCGAGACCCCGGCCGAGGGCGGGCAGGCCTCCACCGAGGGCGCCTGACGTGCTGGCGGACGCCGTCGAGCACCTCGTCACCGGCATCGTCTCCCACCCGGAGGACGTGCAGGTCGTCGAGCGCGGCACCCGCCGCGGCCCGCTCGTGCAGGTGCGCGTGCACCCCGACGACATCGGCCGCGTGATCGGCCGCGCCGGGCGCACCGCGACGGCCATCCGCACGGTCGTCAACGCCCTGAGCGAGGATGGGCCCGTCCGCGTCGACATCGTCGACCTCGACGGCCGCTGAGCCGACCCTGAGCACGACCGGCCCCACCCCCGAGGCGGCCGACGACGAGCCGCGCTGGCTCGTGGTCGGCCGCCTTGGGCGTGCCCACGGCCTGCGCGGTGAGGTGACGGTCCTGCTGCGCACCGACGACCCCGAGCGCCGGCTCGCGCCCGGCGCCGTCCTCGCCACCGACCCCGACGTCGGCGACCTCGTCGTGGCGGGCGCCCGCACCCACCAGGGCCGCTGGCTGCTCGCGCTCGAGGGCGTCGCCGACCGCGACGCCGCCGAGGCGCTGCGCGACGTCGAGCTGCTCGTCGACGCCACCGACGACGCGCCCGAGCCGGACGCCTGGCACGTGGCCGACCTCGTCGGGCTGCGGGCGGTCTCCATCGGCGGGCACCGACTCGGCACCGTCACCGGCCTCGAGCACGGCCCGGCCCAGGACCTCCTCGTCGTGCGCCCCGCGGCGGGCGGCCCCGCCGTCCGGGTGCCCTTCGTCACCGCGCTCGTGCCCGAGGTCGACGTCGCGGGCGGCACGGTCACGCTCGACCCGCCGGGCGGGCTCTTCGAGGACCCGGCCGGGGACGGCTGAGCGGTGCGACTCGACGTCCTCACCGTCTTCCCCGAGTACCTCGCCCCCCTGCGCCTGTCGCTGGTCGGGCGCGCGGTCGAGCGCGGGCAGATCGGCCTGCACGTGCACGACCTGCGCACCTTCACCCACGACGTGCACCGCACCGTCGACGACGCCCCCTTCGGCGGGGGCGCCGGGATGCTCATGACCCCGCCGCCGTGGGGCGAGGCCCTCGACGCCGTCCGCGCCGACGGCCGCGCCGAGCTGGGCGACGACGCCGTCCCGCACCTGCTCGTCATGAGCCCCGCCGGGGAGCGCTTCGACCAGGCGCGCGCCGCCGCCCTCGCCACCGAGCCGTGGCTCGTGCTCGCGTGCGGGCGCTACGAGGGCATCGACGAGCGCGTGCTCGACGACGCCGCCCGGCACCACCGCGTCACCCCGCTCAGCATCGGCGACTACGTGCTCGCCGGCGGTGAGGCGGCCGCCCTCGTCGTCGTCGAGGCCGTCGGCCGGCTGCTGCCCGGCGTGCTCGGCAACGCCGCGAGCGTCGTGGAGGAGAGCCACAGCGCGGGCCTGCTCGAGGCCCCCGCGTACACCCGCCCCGCCTCGTGGCGCGGGCTCGACGTGCCCGCGGTCCTCACCAGCGGCGACCACGCCCGGGTGGCGCGCTGGCGGCGCGACTCCTCGCTGCGGCGCACCGCGGAGCGCCGCCCCGACCTGCTCGCCGGCCGCGGTGTCGACGACCTGGACCGTCACGACCTCGCCACGCTCGCGGCGCTCGGCTGGGTGCCCCGCGACGGCGTCCTCGCCCGCGCGGGCACCTGAGCGCCACCGGGCCGTCGGTCGGGATTCACGTCGCGGGCGCGGGCTGTGGCATCCTTCTGCGGGCCGGTCCACCTGCCGCAGGGGGAGACCGCGCACGTCCGGGCGCACCAGCCCGTCCCACACTCGTCAGCACCTCGTAGGCCGGGCTCTGCCCGGCGAGGCCGGTGGCCTGCGGCACCGACCGGGAAGGCACCCGATGCACACCCTCGACTCCCTCGACAGCGCCCAGCTGCGAAGCGACGTCCCCGAGTTCCGCGCCGGCGACACCGTCAAGGTGCACGTCAAGGTCGTCGAGGGCACGCGCTCGCGCATCCAGGTCTTCACCGGTGTCGTCATCCGCCGCCAGGGCGGCGGCGTGCGGGAGACCTTCACGGTCCGCAAGGTGAGCTTCGGGGTCGGCGTGGAGCGCACGTTCCCGCTGCACTCCCCGGTCATCGACCACGTCGAGGTCGCCAGCCGCGGCATCGTCCGCCGCGCGAAGCTGTACTACCTGCGCGAGCGTCGCGGCAAGGCCGCGCGCATCCGCGAGCGCCGCGAGACCACGCCCTCGGCCTGAGCCGACCGGGCGTGCCGCGACAGGAGCCTCCCTACCCGGCGGCGCCCTCGGGCGACGCCGGTACGCCCGAACCGGGGTGGGACGACCTGGTGGGCGGCCAGGACGACGCTCCGCGGGGGAGCGGCGACGGGACCGAGCCGGAGGACGGCGTGAGGGAGCAGCCCAGGGGGTGGGCACGGGTCCGACGTGACCTCGCCGAGGTCGGCGGCACCGTCGTCGTCGCCCTCGCCATCGCGGTCGTCGTCAAGACGTTCCTCGTGCAGCCGTTCTACATCCCCTCGGAGTCGATGGAGGAGACCCTCCTCGTCGGCGACCGGGTGCTCGTGAGCAAGCTCGAGCCCGGACCCGGCACGCTGGAGCGCGGTGACGTCGTCGTGTTCGTCGACCCCGGCGGGTGGCTGCCGCCGCTGGCGGAGGAGCCGCCCCCGCACGTGCGGGCGCTCACCTTCGTCGGGCTGCTGCCCGCGAACTCCGGCGAGCACCTCATCAAGCGCGTCATCGGGCTGCCCGGCGACACCGTCGAGTGCTGCGACGACGAGGGGCGCCTGCTCGTCAACGGCGAGCCGATCGAGGAGCCCTACCTGTTCCCCGGCGACGAGCCGTCGACGCTCGAGTTCGCCGTCGAGGTGCCCGAGGGGCGCCTGTGGGTGCAGGGGGACCACCGCTCGGTGTCGGAGGACTCCCGCTACCAGCTCGGGCAGCCCGGGGGCGGCATGGTCCCGCTGGAGAACGTCGTCGGGCGCGCCGTCCTCGTCATGTGGCCCTTCGACCGCTTCGGCACCCTCCCGACACCCGAGGAGGTCTTCGACGGCGTCGGCGGCCTCGAGGGCGTCTCCTGACATCCTGGGCGCGATGAGCCCCCGACCCCTCGCCCCGACGTCCCGCCCGTCGCTGCGCCTCGCGCGCGCGGCCATGCGCGAGCACCGGCTCGCGTGGGTCGGCGGCATGGACGAGGTCGGCCGCGGCGCGCTCGCCGGGCCCGTCACCGTCGGGGTCGTCGTCGTCGACCCCGCCACCCGCTCCGCCCCGCCCGGCCTCGACGACTCCAAGCGGCTCACCCCGCTGCAGCGGGAGCGGCTCGTGCCCCGCCTGCAGCGCTGGGCGCCCGCCTGGGCCGTCGGTCACGCCGACAACGACGAGATCGACGCCTGGGGGATCCTGCTCGCCCTGCGCGTGGCCGGGCTCCGGGCGCTGGCCTCGCTCCCGGTGCCACCCGAGCGGCTCCTGCTCGACGGGACCTACGACTGGCTGCACCGGCCGCAGCCGACGGACGTCCAGGGGGACCTGCTCGACGGGCTCGACGAGCCGTCCGACGGCGTGGACGCCGGGCCGCGCCGCATCCGGGCGCCGCACGTCCCCGAGGTGCCGTGGGAGCTGTCGGGCCTGGCCGCCCCGGCCGGCCCGCCCGTCGACCTCATGCCGAAGGCCGACCGCCGCTGCGCGGCCGTCGCGGCGGCCTCGGTGCTGGCGAAGGTGACGCGCGACCGCCTCATGAGCGAGCTCGGCGACCGCGACCCGCGCTGGGGCTGGCAGCACAACAAGGGCTACAGCGCGCCGGAGCACCTGGCCGCCCTGCGCCTGCACGGGCCGTGCGGGCACCACCGGCGCTCGTGGAACCTCAGGGTCCTCGCCGAGGGCGCCCGGCCGGGTGCCCCGGGTCCGCGGACCCCTGACGGGCTCGCACCCGCCGTGCGAGACTGAGCCGGCCAGTCCTCGACAGGTCCCACCCGGCGCCCACGCCGGTCGTCTCCCCGCCGGAGCGGAGGCCAGGTGCACGACGCCGCCCACCGGGCCGGGCCCAGCGCCCCGCCCGACCAGCGCGGTGCTCCGCCTGCCCCGGGAGCCGTCCGGCCGCTCGTGGAGGCGTCGTGGCGGCGCAGCCGCGCCGCGGGGGTCGACCCCGAGCGGCCCGCCCTCGACGTCGACATCGACGACGGCACGCTCGCCGAGCTGCGGCGCGAGCACCCGCTGTCGGCGGCCATGCCGCTGCTCGAGCGCCTGCTCGTCGACGTCGCCGACGCGGGGCACGTGCTGGCGGTGTCCGACGCCGACGGCCGCCTGCTGCACGTCGTGGGCGACGGCCGGGTGCGGCGCGACCTCGACACGCTCGGGTTCACCCCCGGCGCCCTGTGGGACGAGTCGCACGCCGGCACGAACGCCCCGGGCACCGCGCTCGCCCTCGACCAGCCGGTCCAGGTGGTCTCCGGCGAGCACTGGGCGCTGCCGGTGCACCCGTGGACGTGCTCGGCCGCGCCCGTGCACGACGCCGCCGGCGGCGTGGTCGGCGCCGTCGACGTGACCGGCGGCCCCGAGGTCGCCTCCCCGTACGCCCTCGCGCTCGTCCGGGCGGCCGTCGCGGCGGTCGAGCAGAGCCTCGCGGGCGGCGAGCGGCCCGTCCGCGCGAGCCCCGCCCGGCCGCGGGCCTGGCTGGAGGTGCTCGGCACCGACACGCCGACGCTGCACGTCGGCGAGGAGTCCGTGACGCTGACCCCGCGGCACGCGGAGATCCTCCTCGTCCTCGCCGCCGCGCCCGCCGGCGTCACCGGCGACGTCCTCGCGGAGTCGCTCAGCGAGCAGCTGCTGTCCCCGGTGACGGTCCGCGCGGAGGTGTCGCGGCTGCGGGCGGTGCTGCGTCGCGTGCTCGGTCGCGACGCGGTCGCCGCCCGGCCCTACCGCCTGCTGCTGCCGGTCCGCACCGACGCCGAGGCCGTCGCGAGCGCCCTCGCGCGCGGGGCGCACCGCCGCGCCCTCGACCTGTACGCCGGGCCGCTGCTGCCGGGCAGCGAGGCACCCGTCGCGCTGCGGGCCCGGCACGAGCTGGAGGCCGGCCTGCGCGGCACCGTCCTGCGCTCGGGCTCGACCGAGACGCTGTGGCGGTGGGCCTCCGGTGGCGGCCGCGACGACGTCGAGGCGTGGCAGCGGCTGGTGCGCGAGCTGCCGTACGCCTCGCCGCGCCGGTCGCAGGCCGTCGCGCGGCTCGACGCGCTGCGCCGCGGGTTCTGAGCCCCGGGTCCTGGGCCGCGGGACGGGCCGACCCGGGAGCCTCACCCGTCCGGAGCAGGCCCGCAGCCCGTGCAACGGTCGTGCAACCGTCCCCGACCTAGCGTCCGTGACGAGGTCGGCGAGGGCGCCGACCACCACAGGGAGGCACGCAGCCATGACCGTCTACAGCGCCCCCGGCACCGAGGGCAGCATCGCGGCCTACGACAGCCGCTACGACAACTGGATCGGCGGGCAGTTCGTCGCGCCGGTCCGCGGGCGCTACTTCGAGAACCCGAGCCCGGTCACGGGCAAGGCGTTCACGGAGGTCGCGCAGAGCACCCACGAGGACATCGACCTCGCCCTCGACGCCGCGCACAAGGCCGCACCGGCGTGGGGCCGGACGTCGCTCGCGGAGCGCTCGGTCGTCCTCAACCGGATCGCGGACCGCATGGAGGAGAACCTCGAGCGCCTCGCCGTCCTCGAGACGTGGGACAACGGCAAGGCCGTCCGCGAGACCCTCGCCGCCGACCTGCCGCTCGCGGTCGACCACTTCCGGTACTTCGCGGGTGTGCTCCGTGCCCAGGAGGGGCACCTGTCGCAGATCGACGCCGACACGGTCGCCTACCACTTCAAGGAGCCGCTCGGCGTCGTCGGGCAGATCATCCCGTGGAACTTCCCGATCCTCATGGCGACGTGGAAGCTCGCCCCGGCGCTGGCCGCGGGCAACGCCGTCGTGCTCAAGCCCGCCGAGCAGACGCCCGCCTCGATCATGGAGTGGGTCACGCTCGTCGGCGACCTGCTCCCCGAGGGCGTCCTCAACATCGTCAACGGCTTCGGCGTCGAGGCCGGCAAGCCGCTGGCGTCCAGCAGCCGGATCGCCAAGATCGCCTTCACGGGCGAGACGACGACCGGCCGGCTGATCATGCAGTACGCCTCGAACAACCTCATCCCCGTCACCCTCGAGCTCGGCGGCAAGAGCCCCAACGTGTTCTTCGAGGACGTCGCCCGCTCCGACGACGAGTTCTACGACAAGTGCCTCGAGGGCTTCACGATGTTCGCCCTCAACCAGGGCGAGGTGTGCACATGCCCCTCGCGCGGCCTCATCCAGGAGTCGATCTACGACAAGTTCCTCGCCGACGCGACGGAGCGCACCAAGCACGTGCAGCAGGGCAACCCGCTCGACACCGACACGATGATGGGCGCGCAGGCGAGCAACGACCAGCTCGAGAAGATCCTGTCCTACATCGAGATCGGCAAGGCCGAGGGCGCCCGCGTCGTCACCGGCGGCGAGCGCGCCGACCTCGGCGGCGACCTCACCGACGGCTACTACGTGACGCCGACGATCTTCGAGGGCCGCAACGACATGCGGATCTTCCAGGAGGAGATCTTCGGCCCGGTCGTGTCGGTGACGTCGTTCCGCGACTACGACCACGCCATGGAGATCGCCAACGACACCCTCTACGGCCTCGGGGCCGGCGTGTGGTCCCGCGACATCAACACCGCCTACCGGGCCGGGCGCGACATCAAGGCCGGCCGGGTGTGGACGAACTGCTACCACGACTACCCCGCGCACGCGGCGTTCGGCGGCTACAAGCAGTCCGGCATCGGCCGCGAGAACCACGCGATGATGCTCGACCACTACCAGCAGACGAAGAACCTGCTCGTGAGCTACCGGCCCAACAAGCTCGGCTTCTTCTGACGGTCGCGTCCCACCGGCCGGCACCGGCCGGCCCCGGTCCACCGGCGTCCCGGCGCCGCCGCCCGTGCGGCGGCGTCGGGGCACCGCCCCCACCACGACGAGGAGGTCCCGTGGAGAGCACGACGGTCGAGCGGGTCGCGGTCACCGACGAGGCGGCCGCGCTGCTGCGCGAGCTCACCGAGGAGCACGGCCCGCTGATGTTCCACCAGTCCGGCGGCTGCTGCGACGGCAGCTCGCCCATGTGCTACCCCGACGGCGACTTCCTCACCGGGCCGTCGGACGTCCACCTCGGAACGGTCGAGGTCGGCGTGGAGCGGCCCGTGGACGTGTGGATGTCGCGCCCGCAGTTCGAGTACTGGAAGCACACCCACCTCACGATCGACGTCGTGCCGGGTCGCGGGGCCGGCTTCAGCCTCGAGGCGCCGCGCGGGGTGCGGTTCCTCATCCGCTCGCGGCTGTTCACGCCCGAGGAGAGCGACTGGCT
Organism: Aquipuribacter sp. SD81; assembly: GCF_037153975.1. Lineage (NCBI taxonomy): Bacteria > Bacillati > Actinomycetota > Actinomycetes > Micrococcales > Intrasporangiaceae > Aquipuribacter > Aquipuribacter sp. SD81. The sequence goes on along the minus strand of NZ_JBBAYJ010000015.1, from coordinate 61,823 downwards.
CGAGGAGCACTGGGTGGAGCAGCGACGCGACTGAGCAGTCTGAACGGCCCCCTCGACGTCGGCTCGGTCGCGCCGGGGACGGGCGGGGGCGCTCGCGGTGCCACGATGGGCCCGTGAGCGCGGAGGACCTGGAGAAGTACGAGGCCGAGCTCGAGCTGCAGCTGTACCGCGAGTACCGCGACGTCGTGGGGCTGTTCAGCTACGTGGTGGAGACCGAGCGCCGCTTCTACCTGGCCAACTGGGTCGAGGTGACCCCGCGGGGCGCGGAGGGCGAGGTGTGGTTCGAGGTGCACCTCGCCGACGCGTGGGTGTGGGACCTGTACCGCCCCGCGCGCTTCGTCAAGGACGTCCGTGTCGTCACCTTCCGCGACGTGAACGTCGAGGAGATGGCGAAGTCGGACCTGCAGGTGCCGAAGGGCGACTTCGGGTCCTGAGCCCCGGGTCCTGGGCCCTGGGCCCCGGACCTCGGCTTCGGACGTGCCGACGCTCCGGCGACGTCCTCACAGCCCACCGGGTGCCCGGCCGTCCACAGCGGCCGCCGCCGTCCCGCCCAGGCGGGGCCCGAGCGGGCGAGGCTGCCCGTATGACGACGCAGGCGGACAAGGCGGCGACGGGCCGGCTGGGGGAGGAGCTCGTCCGCGACCGGCTGGTCGCGGCGGGCTGGCGGGTGCTCGACGCGAACTGGCGCAGCCGCGCCCGCGACTGCCCGGGTGAGCTCGACGTCGTCGCGCTCGACCCGGACGGTGACGTCGTGGTCGTCGAGGTGCGCACCCGGCGCGGCGGGCGCTGCGGCAGCGCGCTGGAGTCCGTCGGCCCGGGCAAGGTGCGCCGGCTGCGCCGGCTGTTCGGGGTGTGGTGGGGCGAGCAGAGCCCCGCCGACCGGGTCCGGCACGCCGGCGGCGTCCGGGTCGACGTCGTCGCGGTGCAGCTCGGTCCCGACGGGCAGGCCGACGTCGAGCACGTGCGGGGTGTGGGGTGAGCGGCACGCGCCTGGGCCGGACGGTCTGCGCGGCGCTGCTGGGCCTGGACGGGCACCCGGTCGAGGTCGAGGCGCAGGTGAGCCAGGGCCTCGTGCAGTGGATCGTAACCGGCCTGCCCGACGCGGGGGTCCTCGAGGCCCGTGACCGCGTGCGCGCGGCCCTCACCGCGAGCGGCTGGACGGCGCCGCAGCAGCGGCTCACCGTCAACCTGTCGCCCGCGGGCCTGCCCAAGAGCGGCACGGCGTTCGACCTGGGCGTGGCCGTCGCCGTGCTCGGCGCGATGGGCGAGGTGCCGGAGCACGTCGCCCGTATGGGCCACGTCGGCGAGCTCGGGCTGGACGGCGGCGTGCGCCGCACCCCGGGCGTCCTGCCGGCCGTCCTCGGCCTGCGGCGGGCCGGGGTGCGCGACGTCGTCGTGCCCGCGTCCGCCGCCGCCGAGGCGGCCCTCGTGCCCGGGGTCCGGGTGCACGGGGTGACGACCCTGCGCGACGCCGTCGCCCTGCACCGCGGCGAGGAGCGGCCCCCGCCTCCACCGGCGCCACAACTGGTCGCGCCGACCGGCTCCGGGCCCGTCCCCGGCGGGGACCTGTGCGACGTGGTGGGGCAGCCGATGGGCCGGCGCGCGCTGGAGGTCGTCGCGGCCGGCGGGCACCACCTGCTCATGCTCGGCCCGCCAACGAAGACCCTTCAGCGGTACAGGCTCGGGCTTGACCGGAGGTGCGGCTGCAACTAGTGTTCTTCCCGCAACGCAGTTCCACTCATGTTGATCGACCGCACCACTCCCCGAGAGCGACGGGGACACAGGCTCCCAAGGCGGAGCCTTGTCCGTTATCCGTTTCGAACGCTAGGGGAGACTGAGTGACCGGGGATGAGTATCGCGCACAGGCTGTTGCGGCCTTCGAGCGTCGACTGGGACGCGCAGCCCGCCGCATCGCCAAGCGAGTAGGCGCCGACGACCCCACGGCGGTTCATTACCGCGTGGCCGAATCGCTCGAGCGACTGACGCCGGCAGGTTCTGCCCAGAGGCGTTTTCTGCTCGGGGGAACGCTCGGTGGTGCCGGACTGACGCTCTTCATCGATCAGGTCCTTGACGTCGCAGGACCCGCATGGTCCCCATGGATGCTGGCGAGCGTCCTGAGCAGCGTGGGTTTCGCCATGGTCTCGTGGGGCCGAAACGACCTCGGGGCCTGAACACAACCCGTGGCCTCTGAGACATGCACACTGTGGGCGCAACGTGTCGTGGCTCGTGCGCGGCTGTAAACGCCATCTAGGCGCTGAACGGCGACGTTTGGCTAGCTGGACCTTTTGGGCTGCTGCGGGGCGAGAGGGCTGGTCTGCTATGCACAACACCGGACCAGGCAGGTCAGCAACGCCCCACCACGAGATCCCAGACGGTGTCCTCCTCGACTCGCACGGCGACGGCCGTGTTGGTGGCGATGTCGAGGACCGTAACGCGTGCCCAGAACCTGATCCCCTCAGATTCCGCTTCGAGCACGGAGCTCTGCCCTGCATCCATATTCTGCTTCGGGCACTCCTCGACGTTCGTGGTCGCTCGGATCTGGCTCCAGTTGGAGAAGACATTGGGCGCGCCAACAACGACAGCACCATCCAAGAACGTATGGGTGCCGCCGGCCTCAATGGTGAACTCCTCAGCGGCCAGGCCTATCGTCACTTCTCCCGGCATACTCTCGGCGGGCGTCTCAACGCCGATTGACTCCTCTGGTCCCTCGTCGGGCGCGGCCGCTGTGATGATCTCAGGCGGAGGCACTGCCTCAGTTAGTGCGTTGCCGGATCCATCCTCTTCCGAGTTCGGCCACCCGCTGACGCCGACCACTATTCCGGCCACCGCGATGACGCTGGCAACTATGCCAAGCGCATACCGTGGCCAATTGGTCATCCGTCGCGCCAGCAACGCTAGTCCGCAAGCGACGATGAGGAGAAGGGCTGTTAGGAAGCGTGCGGGTGCGTTGTCTGCCATGGCGCTGACGGCCACCAGTAGGCCAAGGAGGGCAATGCCAGATATGCCCCACCATTGGGCGCGCGAGGTTGAAGAGGTCATACGTTAGTCATACCGTCAAGTGCCTGCTGCGCTAATGCCACTACAGCTTGTCCAACAGCGGTGCCCGTTCCCGAGACCGCGACGTCCTGCGCCTTCGACAGGAGTTGCCGCAATCGACTGACCGCGGGGGCGGCCGAAGCAATCTCCCCTCTCAGGGAGTCTGAGACGCGCTGTGCCTCATCGCGCTGCTCGTCCTTGAGGCCGAGAAGCTCTATGGTGTCAGTGAGAGCGTCCGCTACGGCGAGAATCTGGCGCTGATTCTCCTGGCTCAATCTGACGGACTGAGAGGCGCCGGGGCTGAAGGCGGCCACGTTGTTGTTCGAACCGTTGACGTGTATGTGGAGCGGAGGTGGCGCGTCGTCAGCAGCGTCCTTCGGCGGGACCGCGTTGACCGATAGCCCCTGCTCGAGCAACTGCTCACCTTGGGCGGTGATAGAGGGATGGAGGATGTCGCCTCGCATGGCCCTGGTGGCCATGACGTAACCCGATTTCATGAGGTACTCGATGGCCTGAGTTATCTCGGTCTCGTTGAAGGCGTGCCCGTAATATGAACCATATGGACTCGTTGCGAACTCCCTCACGTTGGCGGGAGTTGGCGCGGCCTGGCATCTGATGGCGAACAACCAGTGAAGAAGTGCATCCCTAGCGCTGCGACGACGAGGAATCACGTCGCCGCGACGCTTGCGCACCTCTTCCAGGAATTCCAGTCCCGCGACGGTCAGCGCGCACGACCAGTCTGGCAGATCGTACGTGGCGGCAACCGTCAGCCAACCTCGGCGCCCGAGTTCCTCAATCTCCATAGCGAGTGCTTGCGCCGCCTTCGGCTCCCCGCCAAGGAGGTCCGCAAGTGGCACGAACGTACCTGGAGCGTCGCCGCCTCTGTCGTAGACCCAGTCAAGGACGCTCAAGCGCTTCATCCACGCTCGGGACAGGTTGTACCCAGGGGCGAGGTCGCTCACGGTTGCCATGGTGGAAGGCTAGTAAGCGCCCGCACTCGATGAGGGACATCTGGGGCATGACGAGCGGTCCTGCCGGCTACTTGAGGCGTCTAGGGTTGAAGAACGACCGACAGGCAGTGGAGAAGCTGGCGAACTGGCGGTGTCGCCCTGGCATCTGAAGCCGGACGTGTCGAGTCGGAGTCGGACATCGGCGTAGCGCGCGAGGACGCGGACGGCGCGCCAGAAGGTGTGCGGGTCGGAGGGGTCGAGGGCGCTCATCGGCGGACCCCCGCCGTCACCTCGCGGTTGCGGCCGCCGTCGGAGGCCAGGCCTCGGAGGGCGTCGCCGAGGCCCGGCAGGCGCCGCATCTGCGGCGGCCGGCGAGAGCCCTGGCCGGAGTCCTCCGGTCCGACGTCGCGGAGCAGGCCCGACGCGGCCACGAACGCGGCGAGGTCGGCCTCCACCTCGTCGGGAGTGGAGCCGCGGACCCAACGGGCGACGTCCTCGTCGTAGCCGGCGGCTGTGACGACGCCGCGGCGCATGGCCTTGAGGTCGAGCTCGGGTGCGGCTCTGTGCTCGCTCACGCGTCGTCCTTCCGGTAGCCGGCGAGGGCGTCCAGGAGGGCGCCGGGCCGGAGGGCCTCGCGGCCGACGACGAGGGCCGTGGCGCTCGGGGTGCCCGTGGTCGTCTTCATGCGCTCTCCGCGCTCGAGGGCTTGGCCGACAACGGCTCGGACGCGGGCGGCGCGGTCGAGGGCCGACGTGGCCTCGCGGGCGGAGGTGACCGCGCGCTCGAGGGACGCGCGGGCCTTGGTCTCGGCGCGGGTCGCCTCGCGGTTGAGGGTGGCCTCCTGCTCGGCGATGGCGTCGAGGAGGACGTGGAAGGCCTTGAGGAGTGCGACGCCGGTGGCCTCGGCGTGGCGCTGGAAGCGGGTGCGCTCGGCGCGGAAGGCGTCCGCGGCGGCGGTGCCGGGGTCGTCCTTGCCGGCGGCCAGGGCGTCGGCGAGGGCGGCGCGGTCCTCGGCCTCGGCCTCCTCGAGGTCGCGGGTCTCGTGAGCGCGGAGGGCGGCGTCGGCGTCGCGGTACAGCGCGACCATGCGGGCGTGCTCGGCGACCTCGGCGGAGACCGCGGTGTCGGCGAGCGTGGCGAACGTGGCGACGGCCGTGGCGGCGCCGGGGATGGCCGAGGGGTTGTAGTTGACGGCCGGGACGCGGCCGCGGGCGGCGGTGGCGCGGGCGTTGCGCTCGGTGATCGTGGGCATGGTCAAGCTCCTTCGGTGTGGCTGGTGGGGGCGGCCTCGAGGTCGGCGAGGACGCGGCGGGCGAGAGCCGTGTTCGTGTCGTGCTCGAGGCGAGCGCGGCGGGCGCGGGCAAGAGCCGCACAAACCGCCCGGTCGGAGCCGTGGAGGGCGAAGACGCGGCCCTCCACCTCGTCGCGGCCGTTGGGACCGCGGCGACGGCCGGACCATGAGGCGTAGGCCTCACGGGCCGCGGCGCCGATGGCGTCACGGGAGGGGTGTGGCACGGGGGACTCCTAGGGGTCGGAGAGGTCGCGGACCGCGTGCTGCCACGCGGCCGAGGAGACGGAGAGCCCCGTGGCGGTCGTCTGCTCGCGGTGAGCGGATCGGAGAGCGGCGACGGCGTCCTCCGCGTGGCCGTGGCGGGCGGTGAAGGCCCGGAGGAGGGACGAGGTGCCGTCCAGCGCGTACAGGGCCGCTACGGCGGTCCGGGCCTCGTCCAGGACGGGGTCACCGGAGCGGTGCGGCGTCGCGGGGAGGGGAGCGGCGCGGGGACGGCGGCGAGCTCGAGGCACGGCGCGTCACCTCCGCCGGTCGCGGCGCCGTGCCGCGTTGGCCCTCCCGATGGCGGAGCGGTCCGCCGGCGGCTTGAGCGCGGTCAGGAGGGTGGCGATGGTCTTGCGGTTCTTGTCGATCTCGGCGAGGACCGGGTGGACGCGCTCGTTGCCGGTGGAGCCGGGGACGAGGACGGACTCGAGGCGCGAGGCCTGGTCCTCGAGGCGGTCGACGGTGCTCATGGCGCGGACGGCCTCGGTGAGGATGGCGGTCTCGCGGGCGTCCGGGTCGAGGTCGTCCTCGTCCATCTCGTCGTGGAAGTCGGACCAGAACGCGGCGGCGCGCTCGGTGATGCCGGCCGGCGGAGGAGGGCACTCGTAGGCGTCGTGGTCGGCGGTGGGTTCGGGGTTCATGGGTCCCTTCCGGGGTGCGGGTGGTGGTCAGAAAAACGCCAGGCGCTACTACGCGGAGGTCGAGGGCCAGCCCTCTCCGACTGTTTGAAGAGGGAGCGCAAGGGAACCCCCCCCACCCGGTGAGGGGGCGGTGTCGTCACGTCGCCCTGGTGCCGTGCATTTGCCACGCCGACTGCGGCCCCGGCTGGCGCCCATAGGAGCGACTGACCTGGCGTGCGGCGCATCGTGACGGAGCGCAGCGGCAGCGCAAGTTGCATATCTCTTCCAAGTTCGAGGGACGAAGACGTAACGTGCGTGCGTGCAGACGCCGTCAACGACTGGCTCCCCGCTTCGTTCGGCGGCTGGCGTGGCGCTGACCCTCGCCGCGCTCGGTGCTGCTCTCGGAGCCTGGTTCCTGCCAGAGCCGGGTTGGCCTCGCACCCTGGCAGGCGTTGTTGTCGCCACGCTCGGTGTCCTTGGCACTGTCCTGGCCGGACTGGCTGAGCGGTTGTCTCGCAGTCGCAGCACGACCGCCGGCTCCCCCACAGACTCAGCCGTTCCGTTGATGCACTTCGGCTCCCTGCGACGTATGCATAGTGGGCCAATCAGCGTCACGAAGGGTCGGCAGATACTTCAAGCGGATGACGCCGAGGATCTTGACTTCGAGCAGATCACGGAGCGAGGCGATGATGGTGCCAATTAGCGGGCGCGTATGCGGAGCAGCAATATGAGAGGCACTCCGTCGCTTCGCTTCCTATTTGTCTGCTCTGAATGTAGCGCTTCCATATTGCTGGTGGTCGAGTCGACTAAGCGGGCACGACGGTTCAAGACCGAATGCCGCGAATGTGGCAACCGTATCGACTTCCGAGATTCTGCGCGGACGTGGCCGTCGGGCACGCCGTCACCATCTACGGTATATCGCTGCGTCTGGTGCGATGACACCTTCGTCTTCCTCGGCAAGCGGGAACCGAAGGGCGAGTTCAAGTGTCCTCACGCAGCATGCAAGGGTCATTATGTCGATTTGCGTTATGACCGTAGTGACGTTTCTCCGGCTCGTCCGGGCGGCGGCGCTGGTGCATTCCATAGAATCCGAAGTAGTCGGGGGGTGACGATCAGCAACCTGTATGGCGATGGGTCCAGTAATCACCTCGTCAACATGGTCAATGTCGAGGGTGTCACCATTGAAGGATGGGACGAGAACACCAAGGGGTCCCCTCTCATAGGTGACAATGTCTCGAACCTGCGCTTGTCCGGCTTCCGGCAGTCCGAGCAGCAAGCCGACCATTCTGGTGAAGGGGTCTGCTCGCGTGATAGCAGAGACGACTAGTGCCGTCCACGGCCAGTCCAAGTCATGCACGCCTGGCCAAGGTCCGAGACTTCATGGCCGCCCGGCCTTCGGCGCTGCTCTTCACGCGGTGGCACGGCGTACAAATGGCGCGGAGATTGGACGGCCGGTGGTCGTCGCCGGGGATGACGTGGTCGACTTCTCGGGCGGGCGCGCAGCACATCTGCCCGGTCTCGGGGTCCAGGGTGCGACAGGAGTGACCGTCACGGTTGAGGATCTGTCGCCGTCGGGTCTGCCAGTCGCGGGGTAGGCGACTCCGGCGGTTGGACGTCTCCCAGGGCACCGTCACGCCTCCGGCGAGGCGGTGAGGCCAAGGGCGGCGACCACGCCGTTGGGGTCCACGAGGAAGTAGTCCGAGCACTCGCAGTGGGCCGTGCGGTGGCCGAGGTCGACGGGACCGTCGACCGGGCCGCCGCCGTGCTGGACGGTGCGGCCGCACCTCGCGCACTCCGCGTACACGAGGTGGCCGCCGTCGCGGGAGGGGCGGACGTCGGTGACGGCGGCCTCCTCGCGGGCGGTGAGGCGGTGCTCGAGGATCTCCGCCTCCCGGGCGTCGCGGGCGGTGACGTAGTCCGCGGCGACGCGGGCGGCGATGGTGTGGAGCCTCAGCGGCAGGCCGTAGCGGCGTGCGGCGCCGATGAGGCCGCCGGGCTGGCGGGGGCGGGCGCCGACCTCGCTGAGGGCCTCGAGGAGGTCGGAGGCCTCGGCGTCGGTCGCGGAGGTCTCGCGGAGCCAGCCGGGGAGCGTGAGCGGCGCGGGACGGGTGAGGGTGGCGGTCATGGTGGTCCTTCCGTGGTGGGGGAGTTGTGGGTCTCAGGCGGCCGGCGCGGTGACGGCGTCGAGGAACGTGTCGCCGTCGTCGCGCATGACGTTGTGCAGCGGCAGGCCGTGACGCTCTGCGGTGTCGCGGGCCAAGGTGAAGCGGTCGGCGCGGGAGCCGGAGGGTGCCGCGACGCGGACGACCGTGCCGAGCTCGAGAAGGTCGTTGAGACGCCGGCGGAGCGTCGCGTCGGAGAGGCCCGTGGCGTCGTCCCGCGCGGCCTCACGGACCGCTCGGAAGGCCTCGCTTCTCGAGAAGGTCTGCCGGGCGGCGCCGAAGGTCTGGTCGAGGTCCCGCCAGACGGTGAGCGTCTCCTCGCGGAGACCGCCAGGGGTCTTGTCCTGCTCGGTGTCGTCGCGGAGGGCGAGGACGATGGAGTCACCGGACGCGTTCGGTGCCAGGTCGAAGACGTCGGCGTCGAAGTCGCGGTCCTTGGCGCGGACGCACCGGAGCAGCACGCCGCGGCCCTTGCGGGTGGACGTCCAGACGGTGTCGCTGGCGCCCTCGAGCGCAGAGGACCCGCGAAGGGTGGCGCCGCTCTTGGAGGAGTGGTGGAGGAAGAGGACGGTGCCGCGGGTTGTCGCTCGGCGGACGCGGTGCGCAGCGTCCATGAGGAGGCCCATGTCCTTCGAGCTCTCCTCAACGAGGCCGTGGGCGGCTCGGGCGAGGGTGTCCACGACCACGAGGTCGTAGTCCTCCGCGGCGGCGAGACGGCACACGCCCTCCAGGACCTCAGGGTCTGCCAGCGGTAAGGCGTCCGGGAAGACAGTGAGCTTCCCGGCGGGGACTGTCATCCCGTTGTGCCGCTCCCAAGCGGTCACGCGGGCGTCGAGGCCACCTGTGCCCTCTGCTGCGACATAGAGCACCTTGCCGGGCTCGGCCTGGCGTCCCAGCCACGCGGTGCCCGTGGCGATGGAGCACGCCCACGCGAGCGCGGTGAAGGTCTTGTAGGAGCCGGGTGCGCCGGCGAGGAAGGCGACGGTGCGACGGTCGAGCGTGTCGGCGATGAGCGGCTCAGCGGCCGGGAGGCTGGACAGGTCGTGCCGGTCCAGGAGGCCGGCGGCGAGGTTACTTGCAGCGGCCGGGGCGTCGCGGGTCGTGGCGCTCTCAAGGAACGCGTCGAGGCGTGCCTGGGTGAGGCCTCGTGCCTCCGCGATGTCGCCGAGGTGGCATCCGGACGCACACGACAGGGTCGCGCCCGTTCCGGGGACAGGAGTGGTGATCGTGAGGGCTGCGCCGGTCATGCACGCGGGGCAGAGGGCGCGGAGGCCGTCGTCGGTGGGGACAGGGTCGGTGGCGCCGAGGTCGGCGGCCAGTTGCTCGATGGTGGGGCGTCGCACGGGGGAGTCCTTCTGGCGGAGGTCTGGGGTGGTGGGAGTTGTCGCCGGGGGCCAACCCCGTCATGCGCTCTTCAACACCGGACTCGGTGCGGTGACGCGTTGAGGCGCGGCCGTTGACCAGCGGTTTCGCGGGGTCCTCGTCAGTCCCGTCACGGGCGGTCCGTCACGCTTGACGAGTGGGGGCGGGAGGTCTCGGGCGGAGGGGCGAAGACCCGACCCACCGAGCTCCGCGATGGCGTCGCGGTGCTCTCAGCGGGTCGGGTCTTCTGCAAGTCCCACCACGGACTCCCTCCCCGACACGACGGCCGGGGAAGTGGTTGGGCCGCGCGGTCAGCGGCGAGCGGCGATGCCAGCGCGCTCAAGGGCGGCCTCGGCCTCGGCGCGGGCGAGAGAGCGGAAGGCGTCGAGGGCCTCTTCTCGGGTGGCGGCGCGCTTGCGGGCGACCCGGTTGGCCTCGGAGCGCGAGCGGACGACGCGGCGGCACTCCGTGGAGCACGTCTCCGGCGGACGGCCCTGCGGGTTGGCGTCGAAGGTCGAGTTGCATACCGAGCAAGTCAGGCGTCGGGCCATGGGGCGGGGCTCCTAGGTTCGGACGGTCGCCGGCGATTGGCCGGAACAGGGGCGAGAGGGAGGCCGTCCGACCCGCACGGGACGAGTCGGACGGCCTTGTGGCGAGGGAGGAGACCGCCGGCCGGGAGCCGGGCGCTCGGCAAGGCGGAAGGGGACGCCAGGGGCGCGGGGTCGGCGTCGACCGGCCGGCGGTGGTCTCTACTTGGGACGTCTGCGAGCAGAGTGACCCAGGCGCTCACGGGGGCTCGCCGCGGAGGGCTAGGTGGGGTTTTAAGGTCTCAGGTGGGGTTTTGGCCCACCTGCCCCCATTCCCCTTATAAGAGAGCCTCCATATAGAGGTAATGGGGGAGAAGTGGGAAAACCCCACCTGGAGCACCAAAACCCCACCGGCCGCCACGCTCCGGCCCCGCGTCGTCACTCAGTGTCGGCCGCGTCGGCACTCCTTGCACGAGGAGGCGCGCCCGTCCGGCCGCGCGGAGTTTCCGGTGGAAGCTCTCGAGCGGCAGGTCTCGCGCGCATTGGGGGCAGCGTTTGAACGTCGCGCGCTCCATAACCTCGGCGGCGCGGACGCGGCGCAGGGCGGCGCGGAGGACCGCGGCCCGGCGGGCGGCGGCCTCGGGGACGGTGTCGTCCGGGTAGCGCGTGACTAGGTGGTCCTCGAGCGTCGTCGACGCGGGCACGGTGGGGGCTCCTCGGTCGGCGGGCCGTTTACAGGCCCTCTCACCTAGGAGGTCTGCGAGGATCTCGGATCTGCTCAGACCACGCGGCGCGGGGACGTGAGCGCGTTGGGGTGCTCTGCGTCCGCGGGATGCGGTGGCGTCGTCACCCACGTCACGCGGGACGGGTCGAAGGTCTTCCGGCCCTTCTTGCCCTTGGCGATGGCCATGACGGCCGTGTTGGCCTCGAGGAGCTCGCGGCGGCGGACGAGGTCGCCGTCCTCCCACTCCTCGGCGAAGGTGCGGCCGGTGGGGACGATGCGGACCCGGCGCTCTCGCGGACGTGAGCGGATGACGGCCCGGCGCTCCTTGAGCGCGGCGAGGCGCTTGGACAGGGCCTCCACGTCGGCGTCGTCGTCGCCCATCTGCCGCGTCGTCGCGGCGATGGAGGCCTCCACCTCGGCGGCGTCGGCGTCGTCGGGCGCCTCCACGACGCGGTCGACCACCTCCGCCGGACCGACGTCGGCGAGGAACTGCTCCGTCACGTAGTCCTCGAGGTGCGGACAGGAGATCGAGACGCCGGGGCAGGATTTGCCCTGCGAGCCAGCACTGCATGCGTAGGCGAGGTCCTGGCGAGCGTTGGTCCGCACGTACAGCGGCCGTCCGCATAGTCCACAGGTGACGATGCCGGACAGGAGACGGGCGCGGCGGCGGCGAGGCGCCACGGCGTTCTCCCCGCGGGCGGAGAAGCGTGCCCGGACGCGGTGCCAGGTCTCGAGGTCGAGGACGGGCGGCCACATCTGGACGGGGTTGCCGTCGTCGTCGCGGACGACGTCTCGCACGCGGCGGGTGCGGCCGCCCTCGGTGACGTGGGAGACCTTGGTGAGGCGACCGACGACGGGCTCGCTCGTGAGCACTACCTGGAGCGAGGAAATGCTCCACTCCTTGGCGCGGCGAGGCTTGAGCCCGCGCCTGCCGAAGTCCTTGGAGATGGCGTAGAGGCTCTCCCCGGCGATGGCGCGAGAGGCGGCCTCGCGCACGACGGCGGCCTCGTCAGGGTCGATCTCGAGAACGCGGCCCGGGCCGTCCGGCGCCGCCGCTGTGCGGTAGCCATAGGGGACGTTTCCGCCGGGGAAGCGGCCCTCACGGCGCATCCTCTTGATGGCCGAGCGCACGCGGACCTGAGTGTTCTCCCGCTCGGTACGGGCGACCTCGGACAGGACGGCGGCGGTGAGGCGCCACCCGGCCTGGTCGGACCGGATGCCGTCGCGGTCTGCGACGAAGAGTGCTTCGGGGCGCTCCTCGAGCACGTCCATGAGGCGTGCCACGGTGCCGATGCCCTGCCGGCTCCACCTGTCGAGCTTCCAGACGGCGAGCACGTCAGCGGCGCCGCTCCGGAGGAGGTCGAGCGCACGGTCGGCCTTCACCCTGTCCTTGCCGCCGGAGAGCCCGTCGTCGGCGAGGACCTCAGTGACGGTCCAGCCCTCGCGGTCGGCGAGGGCGCGGAGGTCGGCCTCCTGTCGCGCGAGAGAGGTCGAAGCCTCGTCCGACTCGGACAGACGCGTGTAGAGGACCGCTCGAATAACCGTCACTGACTCAGACTAGGCCCGCCGGGCTCGGGGAAGACGATGCTCGCGACGAGGCTGCCCGGCATCCTGCCGGACCTCGACGACGAGGACGCCCTCACCGTCACCGCGGTGCACTCCCTGGCCGGCACCCTCGCCGACCCCGTCCTGCTGCGCCGGCCGCCGTTCGAGGACCCGCACCACAGCGCGAGCGTCGCGGCCGTGGTCGGCGGCGGCAGCGGTGTGCCGCGGCCCGGCGCGGCCAGCCGGGCGCACGGCGGGGTGCTGTTCCTCGACGAGTGCCCGGAGTTCCGCCGCGGCGTCCTCGACGCCCTGCGCCAGCCGCTGGAGCAGGGTGTCGTGGAGATCCAGCGCGCCCGCGGCTCCGCCCGGCTGCCCGCCCGCTTCCAGCTGGTCCTCGCCGCCAACCCGTGCCCGTGCGGTCACGCGGGCGCGCCGCCGGGCGGGCCGGTGTGCCGGTGCACCCCCACCGTCCGCCGCGGCTACCTCGCCCGGCTGTCCGGGCCGCTGCTGGACCGGGTCGACGTCCAGGTCGACGTGCCCGCGGTGTCGGTGGGCCGCTGGGCGGGGGCGGAGACCGGCGAGGCGACCGCCGTGGTCGCCGGCCGCGTGAGCACCGCCCGCGCCGCGGCGGCCGCGCGCTGGGCGGGCGCGGCGCGCGCCAACGGCCACGTGCCCGGTCCGCTGCTGCGCCACCCACGCTTCCGTCCGCCCGCGCGCGTCCTCGCGCCGCTGGTGAAGGGGGTGGACCGCGGCACCCTCACCGCCCGCGGCTTCGACCGCACGCTGCGCGTCGCGTGGACCCTCGCCGACCTGGCGGGGCGCACGTCGCCGGGTGAGCTGGAGGTCGCCGAGGCGCTGTCGTTCCGCACCCTGGCGGTCGCGGCGTGAGCGCCGTCGTGCAGCGCACCGACGACCCGGCGCACGGCTGCGAGCACGACGAGCGCCTCGCCCGCGCGCACCTGTCGCGGGTCGCCGAGCCGGGCGACCCCGCGCTGCACCGCCTGCTCGCCGAGCGCGGGTGGCGGGAGACCCTCGCCCTCGCGCGGCGGGGCGGCGGCCCCGAGGTGTGGACGGTGCGTCACGCGCAGCTGCGCAGCCGGACCAGCGACTTCGTCGGGACGCTCGCCCGCCGAGGCGTCGGCGTCGTGCACCCGGGTGACGCGGCGTGGCCCTCGGGCCTCGGCGACCTCGACAGCGAGGCCTCGTCCGCGCCCGCGTGCCTGTGGGTGCGTGGCACGCTGCCGGCCGACGCGCCACGCGCCGCCGCGGTGGTCGGGGCGCGGATGTGCAGCGCGTACGGGACCCACGTCGCGCAGGACATCGGTGCTGGCCTCGTCCAGCGCGGGTGGACGGTCGTGTCCGGGGCGGCGTACGGCATCGACGCCGCCGCGCACGGCGGGGCGCTCGGCGCCGCGGCGACGTTGCGAGCCGGGGGCGTGGTCCCGCCCCTGCCCACCGTCGCCGTCCTCGCGGGCGGGGCGGACCGGGCCTCGCCCGCCGGGCACGCGGACCTGCTGCAGCGGGTCGTCGACCTCGGCGGCGCGGTCGTGTCCGAGGTGCCGCCCGGCACGCGCCCGGCGCCGTACCGGTTCCTGCTGCGCAACCGCCTCATCGCCGCGTGGACCCGGGCGACGGTCGTCGTGGAGGCCGGCCACCGCTCCGGCGCCCTGCAGACGGCCAGGGTGGCCGGGGACCTGCACCGTGACGTCGCCGCGGTCCCGGGACCGGTGACGTCGGGGCTGTCCGCGGGCAGCAACGGCCTGCTGCGCGACGGTGTCCCGTGCGTGACGTGCGCCGACGACGTCGTCCGGCTCGTCGAGCCGTTCGGCCAGGCGACGCTGCCGCTGGACGCCGCGGACGACGCCGACGCCTCCGACGACGCCGACGCCTCCGACGACGCCGGTTCCTCGGCCGGCGAGGGGGGCGGTGACCGGCACCGGCGCGCCGAGGACGCGCGGGTGCCGACCGAACGGGTCCTGCAGTCCCTGCGCCGCTCGCGCTGGCGACGGCTCGAGGACGTGGTGGCGGCGACGGGGCTCGCGCACCACGAGGCGGCGGGCGCGCTCGCCCGGCTGGTCCTCGAGGGCACCGTCGAGCGCGGGGACGACGGCTGGCGGCGTGGCGCCGGGGTGGGGGGAGGCGACGCCGTGGTCCCATGAGCCGGTGAGGGGCGCGGACGGCGAGCGACCTGACGGGCTCGACGCGCCTGACGGGCTGGACGCGCCTGACGGGCTGGACGGGCCCGACGGGCCTGCCGGGGCGGCGGGGCCCGCCGGCTCGGAGGAGGCGCTCGACCGCTTCCTCGGCTGGTTGCGCTGGGAGCGCGGGCGCTCGGCGGCGACGGTCCGCGCCTACCGGTCGGACCTCACCGGTCTGCTCGGGCACGCGGGCGCCGAGGGGTGCGAGCGACTCGCCGACCTGTCGACGTCCCACCTGCGGTCGTGGCTCGCCGCCGGGCAGCACGCGCAGTGGTCCCGTGCCACCACCGCGCGTCGGGCGGCCGCGGCACGGAGCTTCACGGCGTGGGCGGTGCGGCAGGGCCTGCTGCCCAGCGACCCCGGCGGCCGCCTCGCGTCCGCCCGCAGGCCCCGGGTCCTGCCCCGGGTCCTGGACGTCGCGGAGGCCCGCGCGCTGTGCGAGGCGGCGGAGGCACGTGCGGCGGCCGGGCCGGTCGGGCTGCGCGACCACGCGCTCGTCGAGCTGCTCTACGCGACGGGGGCGCGCGTCGGTGAGGTCGTCGGCGTCGACCTCGCCGACCTCGACCGGGAGCGTCGTGCGCTACGCGTCACCGGCAAGGGCGACAAGGAGCGGGTGGTGCCGCTCGGGCTGCCGGCCCTCGAGGCCGTCGAGGTGTGGCTGCGCGCGGGCCGTCCCGCCCTGGCCGGCCCCCGCTCGCCCGACGCGCTGCTGCTCGGCGCCCGGGGCGGCCGCCTCGACCAGCGCCAGGCCCGCAGCGCGCTCGCGGCCGTGGCCCGGGCCGCCGGCCTCCGTGACGTCCACCCGCACGCCCTGCGGCACAGCGCGGCCACCCACGTGCTCGACGGGGGAGCGGACCTGACGTCGGTACAGGAGCTGCTCGGTCACGCTACGCTCACGACGACGGAGATCTACACCCACGTCTCGCAGGCTCGGCTGCTCGCGGCATACCACCGCGCTCATCCGCGGGCGTGAGGAGCAGAAGGGGCGGCATGGCTCGAGCGACGTCCACCTCGGACGACCGCGGCGCAGGGGGCACGCGCCGGGACACGCGCAGCGCGCGGCCCGACGTGCTCGACCTCGACGCCGCGGCGTCGGGCGAGGGCACCGACGACGACCTCGACGACGTCGACGACGTCGACGCCCCGGAGGAGGCCGAGGACCCCGAGGAGCTCGCGCGCGAGGCGGCCCGGGAGGCGAAGGCCGACGCCGAGGCCGTCGTCGCCGCGATGTGGACGCAGTACAAGGCGACCGGGGACCGCGCCGTCCGCGACCGGCTGATCCTCCACTACTCACCGCTCGTCAAGTACGTGGCCGGCCGCGTCGGGGTCGGCCTGCCCGCCAACGTCGAGCACGCCGACCTCGTGTCCTACGGCGTCTTCGGCCTCATCGACGCCATCGACAAGTTCGACCACGAGCGCGCGATCAAGTTCGAGACGTACGCGATCTCCCGCATCCGCGGCGCCATCATCGACGAGCTGCGGTCGATCGACTGGATACCCCGCTCGGTGCGCAGCAAGTCCCGCGAGGTCGAGCGCGCGTACGCCGCCCTCGAGGCGGAGCTGCACCGCAGCCCCACCGAGCAGGAGGTCGCCGACCGTCTCGGCATCGCGATCAGCGACCTGCACGCGATCTTCTCGAAGGTCTCCTACGCGAACGTCGTCGCCCTCGACGAGCTCATGCACGCCGGCAGCGAGCGCGGAGACTCACTCACGCTCGGGGACACCCTCAAGGACAGCAAGGCCGAGGACCCGGTCGCGGCGTTCGAGACGCAGGAGACGAAGTTCCTCCTGTCGCGCGCGGTCAACCTCCTGCCCGAGCGGGAGAAGATCGTCGTGACCCTCTACTACTACGAGGGACTCACGCTCGCCGAGATCGGCCGTGTGCTCGGGGTGACCGAGTCGCGCATCTGCCAGATGCACACCAAGGCCGTCATGCAGCTGCGCGCCAAGCTGAGCGCCGCCGGCGACGGCTGACCCGGCCGCGGGCCGCGTCCCGCGCGCGAGGAACCCGGCACCCGGTCCCCGGCGTCCGCCCCGCCCGCCCCTACCGCTCCCGCCGCCCCGGGGCCGTCCGTGACGGCTCCGGTGACGTCTCGGGTGATGCGTCGCTGACGTCCGGGTGACCTCCCGGTGACGTCCCGGTGACGTCATGGTCCGTTCACGGTCGGTTCGGGGGGCGTTCACGACGACCGTGCAGGTTGCGGTGCATGACCTCCGACCTCACCCCGTTCCCGGCCCTCGTGTCGGGCAGCGCCCTCGCGGTGCTCGTCGTCACCGGTGTCGTGCTCGCCCCCAGCGCCGAGGCGGGACCGGGCGGCGCGCCCGGCCGGCCCGCCTCCACCGTCAGCCTGGAACCGCTCGGCACCTACAGCGGGGGCGGCTTCGACGAGTCCGCGGCCGAGATCCCCGCCTTCGACCCCGCCACGGACCGGGTCTTCGTCGTCAACGCCGAGCGCGGCACCGTCGACGTGCTCGACGCCTCCGACCCCTCCCATCTCGTCAAGGTGGGCGAGCTCGACACCCCCGGCGCGAACAGCGTCGACGTCGACGGTGGCCTGCTCGCCGTGGCCGAGGAGGCCGACGTCGCCACCGAGGCGGGCAGCGTCGCCTTCGTCGACACCGCCACGCTCCGCGAGCTCGGCCGTGTGCGGGTGGGGGCGCTGCCCGACATGCTCACCTTCACCCCGGACGGGCGCCACGTCCTCGTCGCGAACGAGGGCGAGCCGGAGGGCTACGAGGCGGGGCAGGTCGACCCGGAGGGCAGCATCAGCGTCATCGCCGTCCCGCGGAACGGGGTGCCGGACCAGGCCGACGTCCGCACCGCCGGCTTCGGGGCCTTCGACGACGACGTGGACGCCCTGCGCGCGGCCGGCGTGCGCGTCTTCGGTCCCGGCGCGAGCGTGAGCGAGGACCTCGAGCCGGAGTACGTGGCCGTCGACGCCCGCTCCCGCGCCGCGTGGGTGTCCCTGCAGGAGGCGAACGCGCTCGCGGTCGTCGACATCGCGACGGCCCGCGTCACCGACGTGCTGCCCCTCGGGCTCAAGGACCACTCGCTCGCGGGCAACGGCCTCGACGCCTCCGACCGGGACGGTGCGGTGGACATCCGCACGTGGCCGGTGCACGGCATGTACATGCCCGACTCGGTCGACGCCTACCGCGCCCGCGGCCGCACGTACCTCGTACTCGCCAACGAGGGCGACGCCCGGGAGTACGACGGCTTCGAGGAGGAGGTCCGGGTGAAGGACCTCGAGCTCGACCCCGCGACCTTCGGTGGCCCGGACGCCGTCGCGGCCCTCCAGGCCGACGCCGCCCTCGGTCGTCTCACGAGCACGGTGACGAGCCCCGCGGACGCCGACGGCCGGGTCACCCGCATCGACGTGTTCGGCGGCCGGTCGTTCTCGATCCGGGACGCCGAGGGCCGGCTCGTGTTCGACTCCGGCGACGACCTCGAGCAGGTCCTCGCCGAGCTCGTCGCGGCCGGAGAGCTGCCGCGCGAGGCGTTCAACGCGGACAACGCAGAGAACGACTCCTTCGACAACCGCAGCGACAACAAGGGTCCCGAGCCGGAGGGCATCGAGGTGGGCTCCGTGGCCGGGCGCACGTACGCCTTCGTCGGGCTCGAGCGCGTCGGCGGCGTCATCGTCTACGACATCACGGTCCCGAGCGCGGCCCGCTTCGTCGACTACGTCAACGTGCGGGACTTCGCCGGCGACCTGGCGGCGAACGGCACCGACAGCGGGCCCGAGGGCCTCGTGTTCGTCGCCGCGGCGGACTCCCCGACCGGGGAGCCGCTGCTCGTCGTCGGCAACGAGGTGTCCGGCACGACGACCGTGTACCGGGTGACGGGCCGCTGACCGCCGTGCCGGGGCCGGGACGGGGACAACCGGCCGGGCCCCGGCCGACGGCGACCGCTCACGGGGCCCGCAGCCCGTCGAGCGGCAGCAGACGCACCGGTGCCCCGAGGCCCAGCCACCACCAGGGGTCGACGTAGCGTCCGGCCACGCGCACCCCCCAGTGCACGCACGACACGGCGCACCCGGCGTGCCGCGGGGATGCCGCCAGCCGCGCGACGGGGTCGCCCGCACCGACGACGGTGCCGACCGGCACGAGCGCCTCGGCCGGCTCCAGGGCGTGCCGGGTGGCCTGCGGCCCCTGTCCGGAGGCCACGACCACCACGCCGCGACCGGCCACCGGGCCCGCGAACACCACGGTGCCGGCGGCCGGGGCACGCAGCACCTCGCCGGGGACCGCCGCGAGGTCGACCCCGCGGTGGCCCGGGCCGTAGGCGTGCGGCGGCGCCTCGAAGCGCCGGACCGGCGGACCGGACGCCGGACCCGTCCGGTCCGCCCGCGGGGCGTGCACCACCTGCCCGCCGGCGGCGGCCGGGGGGACGGGGTCCGCGTGGAGGCCGACGGGGGCGGTCGGCTCCTCCGCGACCGCGACCGCGACCACCGGTGGCGCCGCGACGGGCACCGCGCCGGTCGGTCCCGGCCCGACCGCCGGGAGCGGGGCGACCGCCGCCACGAGTGCGGCGAGGGAGGCGGCGAGCGGCAGGAGGACGGCGGAGGTGGCCACCCGACCGACGATCGCCGTGCTGAGCGCTCCGGGCAGGCGCCCCCGGGCCGGGCTGTGGACGACGGGCCGTCGCACGGCCTGTGGGGACGTCGTGCCCCTGGTCGGCCACCGACGTGGTTTGGAGCCGTGTCGCGGGGGCCGTACCATGACAGCGCCGCCGGGCGTGTCCCGGTGAGTTCGCGTGCCCTCGACCGGCAACCGTGCAGCGCACGGCCCGGGGGAGGTCCCCGGTCCCGGCCCCGCACCCGCGGAGCCGGGGAGGGCCACCCAGGGCACCAGGGAGCGGCGCCGCCCGGCGTCGCCACGACAACCGGACCGGGCGCCCGCGGGCGCCGAGAGGAGTGCGTCGGCATGGCCGTCGTTACGATGCGCCAGCTCCTGGAGAGCGGCGTCCACTTCGGGCACCAGACCCGTCGCTGGAACCCCAAGATGAAGCGCTTCATCTTCACCGAGCGCAACGGCATCTACATCATCGACCTCCAGCAGTCGCTGGAGTTCATCAACGTCGCCTACGACTTCGTCAAGCAGACGGTCGCCCACGGCGGCACCGTCATGTTCGTCGGCACGAAGAAGCAGGCGCAGGAGCCCGTCGCCACCCAGGCCGCGCGCGTGGGCATGCCCTACGTCAACCAGCGCTGGCTCGGCGGCATGCTCACGAACTTCCAGACCGTCTCCAAGCGGCTGCAGCGTCTCCGTGAGCTCGAGGCGATCGACTTCGACGACGTCGCCGGCTCCGGCATGACGAAGAAGGAGCTCCTCGTCCTCCGTCGCGAGAAGGAGAAGCTCGAGAAGACCCTCGGCGGTCTCCGCGACATGAGCAAGATCCCGAGCGCCGTGTGGGTCGTCGACACGAAGAAGGAGCACCTCGCGGTCAGCGAGGCGAAGAAGCTCGGGATCCCGGTCATCGCGATCCTCGACACCAACTGCGACCCCGACGAGGTCGACTACAAGATCCCCGGCAACGACGACGCGATCCGCTCCGTCGCCCTGCTGACGCGGGTCGTGGCCGACGCCGTCGCCGACGGCCTCGTCGCCCGCTCCGGTGGCGGGACCGACGCCGCGGAGGAGCCGCTGGCGGAGTGGGAGCGCGAGCTCCTCGCCACCGGCGAGGCGCAGCAGGCAGCGCAGGCCGAGCAGGCCCCGCAGGCCGAGCAGGCCCCGCAGGCCGAGCAGGCGCCGCAGGCCGAGCAGGCCGGTGTCACCCCCGGCGACATCGACGCCGCCGCGGCCCCCGCCGCGCAGCCGGACGCCGCCGAGGCCGCCGAGGAGGTCGCCCAGACCCCCGCCGACGAGACGCCCGTCACCGAGGCGCCCGTCTCGGAGACGCCGACCGCAGAGACCGCCGCCGCCGACGGCGTCCCGCAGTCCACCCAGTCCTGACCCGCGCCGAGACCAGCGACGACCGGGCTCCTGCCCGACGGAGGAGAGTTCGTGCCCAGCTACACCGCCAGTGACATCAAGGCCCTGCGCGAGCGCACGGGTGCCGGCATGCTCGACGTGAAGAAGGCTCTCGACGAGGCCGAGGGCGACACCGACAAGGCCGTGGAGATCCTCCGCGTCAAGGGCCTCAAGGGCGTCACCAAGCGCGAGGGCCGCAGCGCGAGCAACGGCCTCGTGGCCGCGCACGTCGACGGCGGCACGGGTGTGCTCGTCGAGGTCAACTGCGAGACGGACTTCGTCGCCAAGGGCGACAGGTTCCAGGAGCTCGCGCAGCAGGTGCTCGAGGCCGCCGTCGCCAGCGGCGCCACCGACGCCGACCAGCTCGCGCAGGTCGAGACCGGCGGCCGCAGCGTCCAGCAGCTGCTCGACGACGGCAACGCGACGATCGGCGAGAAGCTCGTGCTGCGCCGCGTCGCCCGCGTGGAGGGCGACTCCGTCGCCAGCTACCTGCACCGCACGAGCCCGGACCTGCCCCCGCAGATCGGTGTCCTCGTCGCTTACAGCGGTGACGACGCGGCCACCGCCCGCGACGTCGCCCTGCACACCGCCGCCATGTCGCCGAGCTTCCTCAGCACCGACGAGGTGCCCGAGGAGACGCTCGAGGCCGAGCGGCGCATCGCCCACGAGACGGCCGTCAACGAGGGCAAGCCCGAGCAGGCGCTGCCCAAGATCGTCGAGGGTCGGACCAAGGGCTACCTCAAGGAGAACGTCCTGCTCGAGCAGGCGTACTCCAAGGACAACAAGAAGACGGTCGGGCAGGTCCTCTCCGAGGCCGGCCTCACCGTCTCGGCCTTCGCGCGGTTCCGCGTCGGCGCCTGACCCGCAGCACGCACGACCTGATCCGCACGACCTGATCCGCACGGCCCGACTGCACAGCGGCGGCGCGCCCCGGTACGCCGGGACGCGCCGCTGCTGGTAGGCAGGCAGGACGACCCCGACCGGGCAGCCGCGCGGTCGGGGCACGGCGACGACGAGGACGGGACCGAGTGAGCGGGACACCCACGACGGGCGGGACGGAGGTGGTCCTCGACGTGCAGCAGGCACCGGAGGACCTGCACGTGCGGCGCGAGGGCCGCCGCGTGCTGCTCAAGCTGTCGGGCGAGGCCTTCGGCGGCGGCGCGGTCGGGGTCGACCCCGACGTCGTCGCCCGGGTCGCCAAGGAGATCGCCGACGCGGCCGCCCAGGGCGTCCAGATCGCGATCGTGACCGGCGGCGGCAACTTCTTCCGCGGCGCGGAGCTGTCGCAGCGCGGCATGGAGCGCTCGCGCGCCGACTACATGGGCATGCTCGGCACGGTCATGAACTGCCTCGCCCTGCAGGACTTCCTCGAGCAGGCCGGCGTCGACACGCGCGTGCAGACCGCCATCACGATGGGGCAGGTCGCCGAGCCGTACATCCCGCGCCGGGCGATCCGGCACCTGGCCAAGGGCCGGGTCGTCATCTTCGGCGCGGGCGCGGGGCTGCCGTACTTCTCCACCGACACCGTCGCGGCGCAGCGGGCGCTGGAGGTGCAGGCCGACGTCGTGCTCATGGGCAAGAACGGCGTCGACGCCGTCTACACCGCCGACCCGCGCCTGGACCCGACCGCCCGCCGCCTGGAGCGCCTCACGTACGCCGACGCGCTTCAGCAGGGCCTCAAGGTCGTCGACGCCACCGCCTTCAGCCTCCTCATGGACAACCGCCTGCCGATGGTGGTGTTCGGCATGGAGGGGAGCGGCGACGTCACCCGCGCGCTCGTGGGTGAGAGGATCGGCACGCTCGTCACCGGCTGAGAGCCGGCGGCGCACCGAGCAGACGGAGGACACGCACGTGATCGACGAGGCACTCCTCGAGGCCGAGGACAAGATGGACAAGGCGGTCGAGGTCGTCAAGGACGACTTCGCCGGCATCCGGACGGGCCGGGCGAACCCCGGCATGTTCAACAAGATCCTCGTCGACTACTACGGCGCCCCGACGCCGCTGCAGCAGCTCGCCTCCTTCCAGATCCCCGAGGCGCGCGTCGTGCTCGTCTCCCCGTACGACCGCAGCGCCATGGGGGCCATCGAGCGCGCGATCCGCGAGAGCGACCTCGGCGTCAACCCGAGCAACGACGGCAACATCATCCGGCTCAACCTGCCGCAGCTCACCGAGGAGCGGCGCCGCGACTACATCAAGCTCGCGCGCGCCAAGGCGGAGGACGCCCGCGTCTCGGTGCGCAACATCCGCCGCCGCGCCAAGGAGGAGATCGACCGCACGGTGCGCGACGGCGAGGCCGGCGAGGACGAGGGCACCCGCGCGGAGAAGGAGCTCGAGGCCGTCACCAAGCGCCACGTCGACGTCATCGACGAGCTCCTCAAGGGCAAGGAAGCCGAGCTGCTGGCGGTCTGACGTGACGCAGCCGCCCGCCCGGCCGCCTGTGCCGGTGCCCAGCCCCGACGCCGGTGCGCCGGGGTCAGGGCCGCGACGCGTCGCCGTCGTGCCCGACCCGCCGTCGCCGGCCGACGACGGCGACCGCCGCCGCGCGCGGCAGGCGCGCGCCGGGCGGAACCTGCCGGCCGCCGTCGCCGTCGGCACGGCGCTCGGGGTCCTCGTGGCGCTCGCCCTCTTCGTGCGCAAGGAGGCCTTCGTCCTCCTGACCGCGGCGGCCATCGTGCTCGCGCTGTGGGAGCTCGCGAACGCGTTCCGCGCCCGCCGTATCCGCATCCCGGTCGTGCCGGTCGTGGTCGGCGGGGTGGGCATGCTCGTCTCGGCGTTCCTCGCCGGGCCCGAGGCGCTGTTCGTCACCTTCGCGCTCACGGCGTTCTCGAGCCTGCTGTGGCGCGTGCTCGACGGGCCGAACCCGGTCCGCGACGTGACCGCCGGCGTGTTCACGGCGGCCTACGTCCCCTTCCTCGCCGGCTTCGCGCTCCTCATGCTCGCCGAGGACGACGGCCCCTACCGCGTGCTCGCGTTCCTCATGGTCGCCATCGGCAGCGACATCGGCGGCTACGCCTTCGGCTCCGTGTGGGGCCGGCACCCGCTCGCCCCCAACGTCAGCCCGAAGAAGTCGTGGGAGGGCCTGCTCGGCTCGACGGTCTTCGCCGTCGTCCTCGGCGTCCTCGGGGTCGTTCTCGGCCTCGGCGGCTCGTGGTGGGCCGGGGTCCTGCTCGGGGTGGTCGTCGTCGTGACGGCGACGGTCGGCGACCTGTCGGAGTCCCTGCTCAAGCGCGACCTCGGCATCAAGGACATGGGCAGCCTGCTGCCGGGCCACGGCGGGATCATGGACCGCCTCGACTCCCTGCTGCCGGCGGCGCCGGTCGCGTGGGTGCTGCTCGCCCTCATCGTCCCCGTCGCCTGAGCGGCGGAGCGACGCGACCGCGCGGGCCCGGACCGGACCCGCGCGGCCGGTCTCAGCCCGGGTTCTGCTCGGCGAAGTCCCGACGGCTCCACACCCAGTCGGCGACCTCCGGCAGGTCCTCGCCCGTGCGCCGGGTCCACTCGGTGTGCCGCACGAGGGTGTCCTGCAGGTGCTGGCGCACGTGCGCGGCCCGCGGGCCCAGCTGCGGCAGCCGGTCGATCACGTCGATGGCGAGGTGGAACCGGTCGATCCGGTTCATGACCGCCATGTCGAACGGCGTCGTCGTCGTGCCCTCCTCGATGTAGCCGCGCACGTGGATGTTGGCGTGGTTGGTGCGCCGGTACGTGAGGCGGTGGATGAGCCAGGGATAGCCGTGGTAGTTGAAGACGACGGGCCGGTCGGTGGTGAACAGGCTGTCGAACTCCGTGTCGGACAGCCCGTGCGGGTGCTCGGAGGCGGACTGCAGCCGCATGAGGTCGACGACGTTGACGAACCGGATGCGCAGGTCGGGGAAGTGCCCGCGCAGCACGTCGACCGCCGCGAGCGCCTCCATGGTCGGCACGTCGCCGGCGCACGCGAGCACGACGTCGGGCTCTCCGTCGGCGTCGCTGCTCGCCCAGTCCCAGATGCCGATGCCCTTCGTGCAGTGCACGACCGCGTCCTCCATCGACAGGAACTGCGGTGACGACTGCTTGCCCGCCACGATCACGTTGACGTAGTCGCGGGTCCGCAGGCAGTGGTCGGCGACGCTCAGCAGGGTGTTGGCGTCCGGCGGCAGGTACACCCGCACGACCTCGGCCTTCTTGTTCACCACGTGGTCGATGAAGCCCGGGTCCTGGTGGGAGAAGCCGTTGTGGTCCTGGCGCCACACGTGGCTGGTCAGCAGGTAGTTGAGGCTGCTGATCGGGCGGCGCCACTCGATCTCGCGGCTCGTCTTCAGCCACTTCGCGTGCTGGTTGACCATCGAGTCGACGATGTGGACGAACGCCTCGTAGCAGCTGAAGAAGCCGTGGCGGCCGGTGAGGAGGTAGCCCTCGAGCCAGCCCTGGCACGTGTGCTCGGACAGGATCTCCATGACGCGCCCGTCGGGCGCGAGCCCCGTGTCGGTGTCGAGGACGGTCTCCTGCCACGCCCGGCCCGTCGCCTCCAGGACGGCCTGCAGGCGGTTGGAGTTGTTCTCGTCGGGCGCGAAGACACGGAAGCTGCGGTGGGGGGAGTCCAGCGCCATGACGTCGCGCAGGAACTCCCCGAGGACCCCGGTGGCGCCCGCGGTCGTCTGCCCCGGCGACGGCACGTCCACGGCGTAGTCACGGAAGTCCGGCAGCCGCAGCGGTCGGCGCAGCAGCCCGCCGTTGGCGTGCGGGGTGGCGCTCATCCGCCGCTCGCCGGCCGGCGACATGCGGCGCACGAGGTCGACGGGCGCCCCGTCGGCGCCGAACAGCTCCTCGGGGGAGTAGGAGCGCAGCCACTGCTCGAGCACGGCGAGGTGCTCGGGGTTGTCCCGGGTGTCGGCGAACGGCACCTGGTGGCTGCGCCAGTGGCCCTCGACCGGCTTGCCGTCGACCTGCTCCGGCCCGGTCCAGCCCTTGGGGGAGCGCAGCACGATCATCGGCCAGCGGGGGCGGCCGCTGCGCCCGCTCGTGCGTGCCTCGGTCTGGATCCGGCGGATCTCGTCCAGGCACGCGTCGAGGGTGCGGGCGAAGGCGTGGTGCATGGTCTGCGGGTCGTCGCCGGACACCTCGTAGGGCTGCCAGCCACAGCCCCACAGCAGGGCGTGCAGCTCGTCCGCGGGGATGCGCGCGAGCACCGTCGGGTTCGCGATCTTGTAGCCGTTGAGGTGGAGGACGGGCAGGACGGCGCCGTCGTGCACGGGGTCGAGGAACTTCGTGGAGTGCCAGCTCGTCGCGAGCGGGCCCGTCTCGGCCTCGCCGTCGCCGACGACGCACGTCACGACGAGGTCCGGGTTGTCGAAGGCCGCGCCGAACGCGTGGCTGAGGGAGTACCCGAGCTCGCCGCCCTCGTGGATGGAGCCGGGCGTCTCCGGGGCGACGTGGCTGGGGATGCCGCCGGGGAACGAGAACTGCGTGAACAGCCGCGCCATGCCCCGCTCGTCCAGCGACACGTCGGGGTAGACCTCGCTGTACGTGCCGTCCAGCCACGCCGCCGCCACGAGCCCCGGCCCGCCGTGCCCGGGCCCGATGACGTACATCATGTCGAGGTCGCGCTCGATGATCGCCCGGTTGCAGTGCACGTGGACGAAGTTGAGCCCCGGGGTGGTGCCCCAGTGCCCGAGCAGGCGCGGCTTCACGTGCGGCTCGGCGAGCGGCTCGCGCAGCAGGGGGTTGGCCATGAGGTAGATCTGGCCCACCGACAGGTAGTTGGCGGCGCGGAACCACGCGTCCACCGCCGCGAGGGTGTCGTCGTCGAGGTAGGGCCCGGAGGTGGTCATCGTGTCGTCCACCCCGCCAGCGAAGCCCCGCGCCGCGGCGGGCACAACCCCACGAAGGTCCCGGGTCGCCCCGCGGGGGTGCGCTACGGCGCCCTTCGGTGGTGGGCGCACCGCCCGCGGCTTGGCACACTGGTCCCGTGCCCCTCGAGCTCGTCCTGGCTGCGCCGCGCCGCGGCAAGCCCCCGCAGCACCTCGCCGACCTCACCGGTGAGGAGCGCGCGGCTGCCGTGCAGGCCGCGGGCCTGCCCCGCTACCGCGCGCAGCAGCTGTCCCGGCACTACTTCTCCCGCTTCACCGCCGACGCCGCCGACATGACGGACCTGCCGGCGGCCGAGCGCGAGGCGGTGGTCGCCGCCGTCCTGCCCCCGCTGCTCACGCAGGTGCGGCGCCTCGAGGCCGACCACGGCGCCACCCTGAAGACCCTGTGGCGGCTGTTCGACGGGTCGCTCGTCGAGAGCGTGCTCATGCACTACTCCGACCGCACGACGCTGTGCCTGTCGAGCCAGGCCGGCTGCGGCATGGCGTGCCCGTTCTGCGCGACCGGTCAGCAGGGGCTGACCCGCAACCTGTCGGCGGCGGAGATCGTCGACCAGGTCGTGCGCGCCTCGGCCGTCACCGGGCGGCGCGTGAGCAACGTGGTGTTCATGGGCATGGGCGAGCCGCTCGCCAACTACAACGCCGTGGTGACCGCGCTGCGCCGCATGACGGACCCCGCACCGGAGGGTCTCGGCATCTCCGCCCGGCACATCACGGTGTCGACGGTCGGGCTCGTGCCGGCGGTCGAGCGGCTCGCGGCCGAGAACCTGCCGGTCACGCTCGCGGTGAGCCTGCACACCCCCGACGACGAACTGCGCGACGAGCTCGTGCCCATCAACACCCGGCACAAGGTCGGCGAGCTGCTGGACGCGGCCCGCCACTACTTCGAGGTGACGGGACGGCGGGTCAGCATCGAGTACGCGCTCATCCGCGACGTCAACGACCAGGCGTGGCGGGCCGACCTGCTCGCGCGCGAGCTCAACCGTCGCGGGCGCGGCTGGGTGCACGTCAACCCGATCCCGCTCAACCCGACGCCCGGCTCGCGCTGGACGGCCTCCGACCCCCGCGTCGAGCACGAGTTCGTGCGCCGTCTCCGCGCGGCGGGGGTACCGACGACGGTCCGCGACACCCGGGGGAGCGACATCGACGGCGCGTGCGGCCAGCTCGCCGCCCAGGACCTCGTCCAGCCGCGCGAGGGGTCCGACGCGTGAGCACCGACCTGTTCCACCGCTCGGGCCGGCTGCGCAAGGGCTACCACCGGGAGCAGGTCGAGGACTTCCTCGACCGCGCCAAGCAGGTGTGGGACGCCGGCGGCCCGCCCGGCGCGGTGACGTCGTGGCACGTGCGGACGGTCGGCTTCGACCTGCGCCGCGACGGCTACGACATCGGTGCCGTGGACGAGGCGCTGGACCGGATCGAGGACGCGTTCGTCTCGCGCGAGGAGCGCGCGGGGCCGAACAGCTGGCGCGAGGCGGAGGAGGGTGTGCTCGCGCGGCTGCAGCGCGGCGACGGGACGCGCTTCCCCCGCGGCCGGGCCCTCGGCCTCGGCTACCGCGTCGGCGAGGTCGACGCGCTCACCGCCCGCATCCGCGACCACCTCGTGCTCGGCCGGCCGCTGGCCGTCGACGAGGTGCGGACGTCGGTGTTCCGCGCCGGGCGCGGCTCACGCGGGTACCGCGAGGCGCCGGTCGACGCGTTCCTCGACCGCGTCGTCGACGTCATGCGCCGCCGCGGCTCCGGCTGAGCGTGCGCCTCGACCCGGCGCGCCTCCCGCCCGCCGCGCGGGACTTCCTCACCGAGCGGCACCTCGCGACCCTGTCCGGGCTGCGGGCCGACGGCTCGGTCCACGTCGTGCCGGTCGGCTTCACGTGGGACGGCGAGGCGCGCCTCGCCCGTGTCATCACCTCCGCCGGCACGCAGAAGACCCGCAACGTCGAGCGGGGCGGGCGGGTCGCGCTCTGCCAGGTGGACGGCTGGCGCTGGCTCACGCTCGAGGGCCCGGCGCGCGTCCGCACGGAGCCCGACGTCGTCGCCGACGCCGTCGCCCGCTACACCGCGCGGTACCGGCCGCCGCGGGACAACCCCCGCCGGGTCGTCGTGGAGGTCGCGGTGGACCGCGTGCTGGGTCTCGTGGAACGGCCGGGCGACCGGACGCGCGCTACCGTCCGTCCGTGAGCGCCGACGCCGCCGGACCCGAGCCCGTGACCGTCGAGCGGGAGCGCGCCGTCGTCGCCGCGGTCCCGACCGGCCTGCTGCTGGACGGCCGGTGGCGGGACGCCTCCGGCGGCGCCCGCATCCCCGTCGAGGACCCGGCGACGGGGGAGGTGCTCACCGACGTCGCCGACGCGACCGCGGAGGACGCCCGGTCGGCCCTAGAGGCGGCCGTCGCCGCGCAGGAGGGCTGGGCGGGCACCGCCCCCCGCGAGCGGGGAGAGCTGCTGCGTCGCGCCTTCGAGCTGACCGTCGAGCGGGGCGAGGACCTCGCCCTGCTCATGACGCTGGAGATGGGCAAGCCGCTCGCGGAGTCCCGCGCCGAGGTCACGTACGGCGCGGAGTTCCTCCGCTGGTTCTCCGAGGAGGCCGTGCGCGCGTACGGGCGCTGGTCCACGGCACCGAACGGGGCGAGCCGGCTGCTCACCATGAAGCAGCCGGTCGGGCCCTGCTACGCCATCACGCCGTGGAACTTCCCCCTCGCCATGGCGACCCGCAAGATCGGCCCGGCGCTCGCGGCCGGCTGCACGATGGTCCTCAAGCCCGCCGCCCAGACCCCCCTCACGGCGCTCGCCTTCGCGCAGGTCCTGCTGGACGCGGGCCTGCCCGACGGTGTCGTGCAGGTCCTGCCGACCTCCGACGCCGGCGCCCTCACCGCGCCGCTGCTCGGCGACCCGCGGCTTCGCAAGGTGACGTTCACCGGCTCCACCCCGGTGGGCAGGCGCCTGGTCGCGCAGGCCGCGGAGAACCTGCAGCGGGTGTCCATGGAGCTCGGCGGCAACGCGCCGTTCCTCGTCTTCGCCGACGCCGACCTCGAGGCGGCCGTCGACGGGGCGGTCCTGGCGAAGATGCGCAACATCGGCGAGGCGTGCACGTCGGCCAACCGCTTCCTCGTCCACGCCGACGTCGCCGAGGAGTTCTCCGCCCGGCTCGCCGAGCGCCTCGGGGCGATGCCGGTCGGGCGCGGCACCGACCCGGCGAGCAAGGTGGGGCCGCTCATCACGCGCGAGGCCCGGCAGGGCGTCCACGCCCTAGTCGGCGAGGCCGTGTCGGCGGGCGCGCGGGTGCTGACCGGCGGCGAGCCGGTGGCCGGGCCCGGCGCGTTCTACCCGCCCACCGTCCTCACCGACGTGCCCCACGACGCCCGGCTGCGCCGGGAGGAGATCTTCGGCCCGGTCGCCCCCGTGTCGACGTTCACGGACGACGACGAGGCGGTCCGCTCGGCGAACGACACCGAGTACGGCCTCGTCGCGTACCTGTTCACCCGCGACGTGTCCCGCGCCGTCCGCGTGTCGGAGCGGCTGCAGTTCGGCATGGTCGGGCTCAACCAGGGCGTCGTGTCGAACCCCGCCGCGCCGTTCGGCGGGGTCAAGGCGTCGGGCTTCGGCCGGGAGGGCGGCGCCGAGGGGATCGAGGAGTACCTCGACACCAAGTACGTCGGGCTCGCCGTCTAGGGCGGCCCCGTCCGGCCCGGCCTGCCCGCCGCAGCGCCCCGCGCTGCGCCGTCCGCGTGACGGACCCGTCACGAGATGGTCACGCCCGGCGCTTGAGGTGGCCCGCCGACCGGCCGATGTGCTCGGTGACACCGCGAGCGCCACGAGACCCGACCCGTCCCGACCGAGACCCACGAGAGCCGATGATGCCGATCCGCACCCTGTCCCGACGCCTGCTGGGCGCCGCCGCCACGACCGTCGCCGTCGTGGCCGCCCTCAGCACCCTGGCCGCCGCCCCCGCCTCCGCCGCGCTCACCGCGCCGCGGCCCCCCGTCTCCTTCACCACGGCCCCCGAGCAGCCCGCGCCGTACGTGGGCCAGCTCATCTGCGACCCCGCCGAGAAGCCGGGCGCGCAGGCGGTCCGCGCGCTGCTGCGCGAGACCTACGGGGTCGCGAACACCGGCGGCATCTCGCGCAGCTGCACCCAGGGCGGGCGCAGCGAGCACAAGGAGGGGCGCGCGTACGACTGGGCCAACGACGTGTCGAACGCGACCCACAAGGCCCGGGCCGACCACTTCGTCGCGTGGGCGACGGGCCCGGACAGCCAGGGCGTCCCCGGGGGCAACGCTCACCGCCTCGGCATCCAGTACGTGATCTGGAACAAGCGGATCTGGAACTCCCGCAGCGGGTGGAAGGACTACACGGGCGCGAGCCCCCACACCGACCACGTGCACGTGTCCCTCTCGTGGGACGGCGCGTACAAGCGGACGTCGTGGTGGACCGGCACGGCGCTCACGTCGCACGACTACGGCCCGTGCGAGTACTACGTCGGCGAGCTCCCCACGTCGCACACCGTCCGGAACACGTCCCCGTGCCCCGCACCCGTGCCGCGCCCCGCACCCACGCCGGTCCCCGAGGAGGTGCGCACGCTCGCCCGCCGCGCCGCGCCGACTGCCCTCAGCCCCCTGGCCCGCACGTGCCGGTTCATGTCGACGATCGTGACGGCACCGGCCCGCGGGACGTGCGCGAGCCGCTGACGGGGGACGCGACCGCGGGCCCCGCCCCGCCCTGACGGGGGCGGGGCCGCTCAGTGCCCGGTGAGCCGGCCCAGCACCTGACCCGACAGCGCCGGCCGGCCCGTCAGCCGCTCCTCGGCGTCGGCGACCGTCGCCATGGTGAGGCCCGCGTTGACCCCGGCCCAGCGCAGCGGCTCCGGCTCCCAGCGCCGCGAGCGGTGCTGCACCCACGGCAGCCGGACCAGGTCGCTGTCGTGCCCGAGGAGCAGGTCGGCGAGCGTCCGGCCGGCGAGGTTGGCCGTGCCCACCCCGTCACCGACGTAGCCGCCGGCCCAGCCGATCCCGGTCGCCGGGTCGAGGCCGACGCCCGCGTGCCAGTCGCGGGGGATGCCGAGCGGCCCGCCCCACCCGTGCGTCACCCGGTACGGCGCCACCTGCGGCAGCAGCTCGTGCAGGGTCGCCCGCAGCCGGGCGAACACGCGGTCGTCGCGGTCGAAGGCGGGCCGGATGCCCGAGCCCCAGTGGTAGGGGGCGCCGCGCCCGCCGAACACGAGCCGGTCGTCGGCGGTGCGCTGGCCGTAGACGACGAGGTGGCGGTGCTCGGAGAACGTCTCGTACCGCGCGAGGCCCACCTGCTCCCACACCGACGGCGGCAGCGGCTCCGTCGCGACGACGAGGCTGTACACCGGCACGACGCTGCGACGGCTGCCGGGCAGTGCCGACGTCCACGCCTCCGTCGCGCGCACCACCTGCCGCGCGCGGACGGTGCCCCGCACGGTCCGGACGGCCCCCGGCGCGATCACGGTGGCGGGCGTGCCCTCGTGGACGTGCACCCCCTGCCGTCGCACCGCCGCCGCCAGCCCGCGGACGAGCGCGGCGGGCTGCACCCGGGCGCAGTGCGGCGTCCACGTCGCGCCCCGCACCCGGGTGGCGGCGAGGCGCTCGGTGGCCGCGGCGGCGTCGAGCAGGTGCACGCCGTCGACGCCGCCGTAGCGCTCGTCGACCCGGTGCTCGGTGCGCGCGCGGCGCAGCTGCGCCTCGCTGCGGGCGAGCACGACGGTGCCGCCGCGAGTGAAGCCGCACCCGATGCCCTCCGCCGCCGTGACCCGCCCGACCTCCTCGACCGTGTCGTTCATCGCGCGTCGCATGGCGAGGGCGGCCTCGCGCCCGTGGCGGGCGTCCAGCGCCGCGACGGAGGCCGGGAACAGCGCCGAGCACCAGCCGCCGTTGCGGCCGCTCGCGCCGAACCCGGCGACGTGGCTCTCGAGGACGACGACCCGCAGGTCCGGCCGCGCCCGGCTCAGGTAGTACGCCGTCCACAGCCCCGTGTACCCCGCCCCGACCACGCAGACGTCGGCCTCGGCGTCGCCGTCGAGGACGTCGGCCGGGACGAGGTCGTCGCCGGCCTCGGCGACCTGCTCGTGCCACAGCGACAGCGACCGGTACGGCGCGGCGGCGTCCCCGGCCCCCGGCGCGCTCACGTGCGCCCGCCGGGCCACGTCGCGAGGTACGGCGGGACCGGCAGCCCGGGCGGCAGGTCGGGCGCGGGCTCCGGCTCGCCCCACACGTGGTGCAGCGGCACGACACCGGCCCACACGGGCAGGTCGAGGTCGGCGGGGTCGTCCTCCGGGCCGTCGTCGGACACCTTGAGCGACCACTCCGACAGCGGCAGCGCGAGCACGCGGGTGGCGGCGAGCTCCTTGCGCGACGGCGGGCGCGCCTCCGTGCGGCCCGGCAGGAGGTGCGTGGTGAGCACCTCCAGCCCGCGCTCCGCGGCCCGGCCGGTGAGGACCTCGCAGCGCCCGAGCGCCACCAGGCAGCGGTAGCGCATCGAGGACTCGAAGCGGCTCCGGGCGAGGACGAGGCCGTCCAGCGCCGTCACCGTCACGCACGCCGGCGCGCCCTCGGCGAGCGCGCGGAACAGGCGCGAGCCGGTGCTGCCGTGCAGGAGGAGCCGCTCGAAGGGCCCGTCCCCGTCCTCGCCGTCCCCGCGGTCGGGGGCCACCGCGAGGGGCAGCACGAGCGGCTGCGTGCCGAGGCCCACCCCGACGTGGGCGACGAGCGCGTCACGCAGCAGCGCGTCGCGCGCGGCGACGTCGTGGACCTGCTTGTGCGGCAGGCGGCGCACGCGCGTGCGCGCCGCCGCGCCGTCCGGCTGCGCCGTCGCCCCGCCCGTCACGTCAGAGCCGCGCCCACGCCTCGGTGAGCAC
Organism: Aquipuribacter sp. SD81; assembly: GCF_037153975.1. Taxonomy (NCBI): domain Bacteria; kingdom Bacillati; phylum Actinomycetota; class Actinomycetes; order Micrococcales; family Intrasporangiaceae; genus Aquipuribacter; species Aquipuribacter sp. SD81. Next base: position 28,458 of record NZ_JBBAYJ010000015.1, on the reverse strand, counting down.
ACCCCGGAGGATCTGCTCGATCTCGTCGAACTCCGCCTGCCCGCAGACCAGCGGCGGCGCGAGCTGGATGACGGGGTCGCCGCGGTCGTCCGCGCGGCAGTACAGGCCCGCCTCGAACAGCGCCTTGGACAGGAAGCCGCGCAGCAGGCGCTCGGACTCCTCCTCGTCGAAGGTCTCCCGGGTGGCCTTGTCCTTCACCATCTCGATGCCGTAGAAGAAGCCCTCGCCGCGGACGTCGCCGACGATCGGCAGGTCGAGCAGGCGCTCCAGCGTCGCGCGGAAGGCGGGCGCGGTCTCCTTGACGTGGGCGTTGAGGCCCTCGGCCTCGAAGATGTCGAGGTTGCGCATCGCGACGGCCGCGGAGACCGGGTGCCCGCCGAAGGTGTAGCCGTGGGCGAAGCTCGTCGTGCCGTGCCGGAACGGCTCGAACAGCCGGTCGCTGGCGATCATCGCGCCGATGGGGGAGTAGCCGCTCGTCATCCCCTTGGCGCACGTGATCATGTCGGGCACGTAGCCGAGGTCGTCGCAGGCGAACATCGACCCGATGCGCCCGAACGCGCAGATGACCTCGTCGGAGACCAGCAGCACGTCGTGACGGTCGCAGATCTCGCGGACGCGCTCGAAGTAGCCCGGCGGCGGCGGGAAGCAGCCGCCCGAGTTCTGCACCGGCTCGAGGAACACCGCCGCGACGGTCTCCGGCCCCTCGAACTCGATCGCCTCCTCGATCCGGTCCGCCGCCCAGCGCCCGAACGCCTTGGGGTCCTCGCGCAGGTGCTCGGGGGCGCGGTAGGCGTTGGTGTTCGGCACCTTGAACGTGCCGGGCACGAGCGGCTCGAACATCTCCTTGGCCGCGGGGATGCCGGTGATGGACAGCGCCCCCTGCGGGGTGCCGTGGTACGCGACGGCCCGGCTGATGACCTTGTGCTTGGTGGGCCGGCCGACGAGCTTCCAGTACTGCTTGGCGAGCTTCCACGCCGTCTCGACGGCCTCCCCGCCGCCCGTGGTGAAGAACACCCGGTTGAGGTCGCCCGGCGCGTAGGAGGCCAGCCGCTCCGCGAGCTCGATGGCCGCGGGGTGGGCGTAGGACCACAGCGGGAAGAACGCGAGGTCGCCGGCCTGCTTCGCGGCGGCCTCGGCGAGCTCGCGCCGGCCGTGGCCGGCCTGCACGACGAAGAGCCCCGACAGCCCGTCGAGGTACCGCCGGCCGCGGTCGTCCCAGATGCGCGCGCCCTCCCCCCGCACGATGACGGGGACCGAGCCGCCCTCCTCGTACGTCGAGTGCCGCGCGAAGTGCTGCCACAGGTGGTCGCGCGCGGCCTGCTGCCGGGGGGTGCCGCGGGGGGTCCTCGCGTCCTCGGCGGCGCGGTCCCCGCCGTCGTGCCCGCCGTGGTGCTCCGTCGTGTCCTGCGGTGTGGTGGTCATCGGGTGCCCCAGTCGTAGCGCTGCCCGTGCAGCTTGAGGTAGACGAACGTCTCGGTGGTCGCGACGCCGTCGAGGGTGCGGATGCGCTCGTTGAGGAGCGTGACGAGGTGGTCCTCGTCGGCGCACACCACCTCGACGAGCAGGTCGAACGAGCCGGCGGTGAGGACGACGTAGTCGACCTCCGGCATGGCGGCGAGCGCCTCGGCGACCGGCCGCATGTCGCCGGTGCACCGGATGCCGATCATGGCCTGCCGGGCGAAGCCCAGCTGCATCGGGTCGGTGACGGCGACGATCTGCATGACGCCCGCGTCGAGCAGGCGCTGCACGCGGTGGCGCACGGCCGCCTCGGACAGGCCGACGACCTTGCCGATGCTGGCCCAGGCGCGACGGCCGTCCTCCTGGAGGAGCTCGACGATCCGCTTGGACACGTCGTCGAGCACCAGCGGGAGCGAGCCCGCCGACCGGTTCGACACGCGCGCCATGGTGGCCGCTCGGCACGCTCGGTGGCAAGCCCGTCACCCCGTCGTGGTGACGGAAGCCGTCGTCTCGTGCCCGTCACACGACCGAATCACGATCGTGACGCGCCTGGTCCTACCGAATCCGAGGCCCAGCCGTTATGGTCCCCGGTCATGACGACCGCTCCGTCCGCGCCCGCCCCGGCGGGCTCCGAGCAGCTGCCCGTCCTGCGCAACTTCGTCGGCGGCCGCCACGTCGAGTCCCGGGCGGAGGCCCACGACGACCTCGTCGACCCCGCCACGGCGCGCACCGTCGCGCGCGCACCGCGCAGCACCGCCGCCGACGTCGACGAGGCCTACGCCGCCGCGGCCGAGGCGTTCCCGGGGTGGCGCGACGCGACGCCGTCGGAGCGCTCGCTCGCGCTGCTGCGCATCGCCGACGCCGTCGAGGCCCGCGCCGCGGAGCTCGTCGACCTCGAGGTGCAGGACACGGGCAAGCCGTACGACCTCACGATGAGCGAGGAGATCCCGCCCACCGTCGACCAGATCCGGTTCTTCGCCGGCGCCGCGCGCATGCTCGAGGGCCGGGCCGCGGCGGAGTACATGGCCGGGCACACGAGCTACGTGCGCCGGGAGCCGGTCGGGGTGGTCGGGCAGGTCACGCCGTGGAACTACCCGCTCAACATGGCGACGTGGAAGTTCGCGCCCGCGGTCGCGGCCGGCAACACCATCGTGCTCAAGCCGAGCGACACCACCCCGCAGTCGACGCTGCTGCTCGCCGAGATCGCGGCGGAGTTCCTGCCGCCGGGCGTGCTCAACGTCGTGGTCGGCGACCGGGACACCGGCCGCGCGGTCGTCGCGCACGAGCGCGCGGACATGGTGGCGGTCACGGGCTCCATCCGGGCCGGGCAGCAGGTCGCCGAGGCGGCCTCGCGCAGCCTCAAGCGCGTCCACCTCGAGCTGGGCGGCAAGGCGCCGGTGGTCGTGTTCGAGGACGCCGACCTCGCGGCCGCGGCCGAGGGCATCGCGGGGGCCGGGTACTTCAACGCCGGGCAGGACTGCACCGCCGCGACCCGGGTGCTCGTGCACGCCTCCGTCGCCGCGGACTTCACGGCCGCGCTCGCCGAGGCCGCCCGCGGCACGACGCTCGGCATGCCGCGCGAGGCCGGCACGGACGTCGGGCCGGTCAACAACCCCGACCAGCTCGCCCGCGTCCTCGGCTTCCTCGACCGGCTGCCCGACCACGCCTCCGTCGACGCGGGCGGGGGGCGCGCGCAGCAGCTGGGTGACGGTTTCTTCGTCACGCCCACGGTCGTGTCCGGCGTGAGGCAGGGTGACGAGGTGACGGTCGACGAGATCTTCGGGCCCGTCATCACCGTGCAGACCTTCACCGACGAGGCCGAGGCGCTGCGCCTGGCCAACGCCTCCCGCTACGGCCTCGCCTCCAGCGTGTGGACGAAGGACCACGGCCGCGCGATGCGCGCGAGCCGGGCCCTGGACTTCGGCTGCGTGTGGGTCAACACCCACATCCCGCTCGTGGCCGAGATGCCGCACGGCGGGTTCAAGCAGTCCGGCTACGGCAAGGACCTGTCCGCCTACGGCTTCGACGACTACACCCGCATCAAGCACGTCATGACCAACCTCGACGGCTGAACGCGTCCCGCGTCCGACCGTCACCGGCCCCCGGAGGAGAACCCCCGTGACCGCTCGCCCCCTGCGCCGCCCGCCCCTGCACACCCTGTCGCCCGCGGCCCAGGCCCTCGTGCGCAGCCGGCTCGCCGGGCGGCGCCCCGCCCGGCGCGACGTGCTGCGCGGCATGGGCCTGGTCGGGCTCGGCGCCGGGCTGGCCGCCTGCGGCACGGGCGGCACCGCCGCCGGGAGCGGGTCCGGCGCCTCCGCCGGCGCGCTGACCCCGCCGGAGGACACGAGCGAGGAGGACCCGACCCTCAGCTGGGCGAACTGGACCCTCTACCTCGACGTGTCCGAGGACGGCTCGACGTACCCGACGCTGGAGGCGTTCGAGGAGGAGTCCGGGATCGCGGTCGAGTACTCCGAGGACATCGACGGCAACGACTCCTACTACGGCCGCATCCAGGGCCAGCTCGCCAACGGCGACGACATCGGCCAGGACATCGTCGTGTTCACCGACTGGATGGCCGCGCGCATGATCCGCCTCGGCTACACCCAGGAGCTCGACGAGGCGAACATCCCCAACAAGCAGAACATCCTGCCGAACCTCGCCGACGTCGACTTCGACCCGGGACGCACGCACTCCCTCACGTGGCAGTCCGGCTTCGCCGGCATCGCGTGGAACCGCGAGGCCGTGCCCGAGGGGCTCACGAGCGTGTCCGACCTGTGGAAGCCGGAGCTGCGCGGGCGGGTCGAGGTCCTCGACGAGATGAGGGACACGATGGGCCTGATCATGATGGACCAGGGCGTCGACATCGCCGGGGACTGGGGCGCCGAGGAGTTCGGCCGGGCCCTGGAGGAGCTGGAGCGCCAGGTGAGCAGCGGCCAGATCCGCCAGGTCGTCGGCAACTCCTACAAGGAGGACCTCGTGAGCGGCGACGCGCTCGCCGTCATCGGCTGGTCCGGCGACATCACGCAGATCAACTTCGAGTCCGGCGACCGGTGGGAGTTCGCCCTCCCCGAGGCCGGCGGCACGCTGTGGAGCGACAACATGCTCGTCCCCATCGGCAGCCCGAAGAAGACGAACGCCGAGCGGCTCATGAACTACTACTACGACCCGGCCGTCGCCGCCGAGGTCGCCGCGTGGGTCAACTACATCTGCCCCGTGCAGGGCGCGCAGGAGGCGATGCTCGACATCGACCCCGAGCTCGCCGAGGACCCGCTCATCTTCCCCACCGAGGACTTCCTCACCAACGTCTCCATCTTCCGGTCGCTGTCCGGTGAGGAGGAGACGGACTTCGGCACCGAGTTCCAGCGGGTGATCGGCCGGTGACCGACACCGTCGCCGGGGCGGCCGCCCGCCCGGCCGGGCGCGCCGACGCGGCCGCCGGCGACGGCCTCGCCCTGCGCGAGGTCCGCAAGGCGTTCGGCGAGGCGGTCGCCGTCGACGGCATCGACCTCGACGTGCCCGCGGGGTCGTTCTTCGCGCTCCTCGGCCCGAGCGGGTGCGGCAAGACGACGACCCTGCGGATGGTCGCCGGGCTCGAGCACCCCACGAGCGGCACCATCACCCTCGGCGGGCGCGACATCACGACGACGAAGCCCTTCCAGCGGCCCGTCAACACCGTGTTCCAGTCCTACGCGCTGTTCCCGCACCTGAGCGTCGTCGACAACGTCGCCTTCGGGCTGCGCCGGCGCAAGGTGCAGCGCTCGCGGGAGCAGGCGATGGAGGCCCTCGAGCTCGTCGAGCTCGCCCACGTCGCCGACAAGCGGCCCGCCCAGCTGTCCGGCGGCATGCAGCAGCGCGTCGCCCTCGCCCGCGCCGTCGTCAACCGGCCGGACGTGCTGCTGCTCGACGAGCCCCTGGGTGCGCTCGACCTCAAGCTGCGGCGGCAGATGCAGGTCGAGCTCAAGCGCATCCAGACCGAGGTCGGCATCACCTTCGTCCACGTCACCCACGACCAGGAGGAGGCCATGACGATGGCCGACACGGTCGCGGTCATGAACGCCGGGCGCATCGAGCAGCTCGGGGCGCCCGAGCAGCTGTACGACAGCCCGGCCACGCCCTTCGCCGCGACGTTCCTCGGGCAGTGCAACCTGCTGCCGGGGACGGTCGCGCACATCGGTGCCGACCGGGTCGACGTGCGCCTGGAACTTCCGGGCGGCACCCGCGTCGTCGTGCCGCGGCGGCGCGCGCCCGAGGGGGTGGCCGAGGGCACCGAGGTGCTCGTCGGGGTGCGCCCGGAGAAGGTGCTGCTGCGGGCGGCCGGGGACCCGGAGGCGGCCGCGGCGAGCGGCACCAACGTGCTGGGCCCCGCCCGGGTGGTCGACCGGTCCTACACCGGGGTCAGCACGCAGTACCTCGTCGACCTGCCCGGTGCCGGACGGCTGTCGGTGTTCCACCAGAACCTCGGCGGCACCGCCGACCCGGCCTCGGGCGCCCACGTCGACCTCACGTGGGACGTCGACCACGGCTTCGCGCTGCTCGGCCACGACGTGCCCGCGTCGTCGCTGGACGACGAGGCCTGAGCCGTGGCGGTCGCCCACGCCCCCGCGGGGCACGACCGGGTGTCCCCGACCCCGACCGAGCCGGGCCCGGGGCGGCGCCGCCAGCTCGGCTGGCTCCTCACGCTGCCCGGGCTGGGCTGGCTAGCGCTGTTCTTCGCCCTGCCCATCGCCCTGCTGTTCTCCACCTCGCTCATGGTCCCGGTGCCGGGCGGGGACATCGGCCAGTTCGAGCCGGCCTTCCGGGTCGCGAACTACACCGAGGCGCTCGCGGAGTACTGGCCGACCTTCGTCCGCTCCTTCGCCTACGGGCTGCTCGCGACGGTGCTCGCGCTCCTCATCGGCTACCCGCTCGCCTACGTCGTCGCGGTCAAGTGCCGGCGGTTCCCCACGCTGCAGGCGCTGCTCCTCGTCCTCATCATCGCGCCGTTCTTCACGAGCTTCATCCTCCGCACGATCGCGTGGCGGCAGATCCTCGCCGACGAGGGCGTCGTCGTGCAGACGATGCAGGCGCTCGCGCTGCTCCCGGGTGACGGCCGGCTCACCGCGACGTCGTTCGCGGTGGTCGCGGGCCTCACGTACAACTTCGTGCCGTTCATGACCCTGCCGATCTACGCCTCGCTCGAGCGGCTCGACCTGCGCTACGTCGAGGCCGGGCAGGACCTGTACGCCGGGCCGTGGACCACGTTCCGCACCGTCACGTGGCCGCTGTCGCTGCCCGGGGTCGTCGCGGGCACGCTGCTGACGTTCATCCCCGCCTCCGGCGACTACGTCAACGCCGCGCTGCTCGGCACCTCGCGGACGCAGATGATCGGCAACGTCATCGAGTCGCGGTTCTTCCGCATCGTCGACTACCCGACGGCGGCGGCGCTGTCGTTCCTGCTCATGGCGACCATCCTCGTCATCGTCTTCCTCTACATCCGGCGGGCCGGCACCGAGGACCTCGTGTGAGCGGGCTGCTGCAGACCGTCCGGCGCCGGCCCGGTGACGCCCTCCTCGTCGCCTTCGCCGTCGTCGCCTTCGGGTACCTGTTCGTCCCGATCGGCTACGTCGTCGCCTTCTCGTTCAACGACGGGCGCCGCTCCAACCTCATCTGGCGCGGCTTCACGTGGGACAACTGGCTCAACCCGTGCGGGGCGCCCGGGGTGTGCGAGGCGCTCGGGAACTCCATCCGCATCGGGCTGCTCGCGACCCTCGTCGCCACCGCGCTCGGCACGCTGCTCGCCTACGCGCTCGTGCGCTACCGGTTCCGCGCCCGTGGCGCGATCAACCTGCTCATCTTCCTGCCGATGGCGACGCCGGAGGTCGTGCTCGGCGCGTCGCTGCTCGCGCAGTTCCTCAACGTGGGGGCGCGGCTCGGCTTCTGGACCATCGTGGCCGCCCACATCATGTTCACGCTGTCGTTCGTCGTGGTGACGGTCAAGGCGCGGGTCGCGACGCTCGACCCGCGCCTGGAGGAGGCCGCCGCGGACCTCTACGCCTCCGGGGCGCAGACCTTCCTGCGGGTGACGCTGCCGCTGCTGCTCCCGGGCATCGCCGCGGCGGCGCTGCTCGCGTTCTCCCTCAGCTTCGACGACTTCATCATCACGAACTTCAACTCCGGCAACACCGACACCTTCCCCAAGTTCGTCTACGTGGCGGCCGCCCGCGGCATCCCCGCGCAGGCGTACGTGATCGGCTCGGCGATGTTCGCGATCTCGCTGCTCGTCGTCGTCGCCGGCCGGCTCCTCACGCTCCGCCGCGGCCGGGGCTGACACCGCCGCCCGGCGCGACCCCGCACCACCCCAACACCACCCGGCACACAGTCGAAGGAGACACCCGTGCGCATCCTCGTCGTCGGCTCCGGTGGCGTCGGAGACGCCTTCGCCCGCATCGTCGCTCGGCGTGACTTCGCCGAGGCCGTCGTCATGGCCGACCGCGACCTCGTCCGCGCGGAGCGGACGGTCGCGGCCGTCCGGGAGCGGCACCCGCACGAGCGGCGGTTCACCGCGACCACCGTCGACGCCTCCGACTCCGCGGCGGTCGCCGCCGTCGCCCGCGAGCACCGCGCCACCCACGTGCTCAACGCGGTCGACCCGCGGTTCGTCATGCCCGTGTTCTCCGGCGCGCTCGCCGCGGGGGCGGACTACCTCGACATGGCGATGTCGCTGTCGCGGCCGCACCCCGAGCGCCCGTACGAGGAGACCGGGGTCACGCTCGGCTCCGAGCAGTTCGAGGCCGCGGCGCGCTGGGAGGCCGCGGGCCGGCTCGCGCTCGTCGGCATGGGGGTGGAGCCGGGCCTGTCCGACGTCTTCGCCCGCTACGCCGTCGACCACCTCTTCTCCGAGGTCGACGAGCTCGGCACCCGCGACGGGTCGAACCTCACCGTCGACGGGTACGACTTCGCCCCGTCGTTCTCCATCTGGACGACGATCGAGGAGTGCCTCAACCCGCCGGTGGTGTGGGAGCGCGAGCGCGGCTGGTTCACGACCGCGCCGTTCAGCGAGCCCGAGGTGTTCGACTTCCCGGGCGGCATCGGCCCGGTCGAGTGCGTCAACGTCGAGCACGAGGAGGTGCTCCTCATGCCCCGCTGGCTCGACGCGAGGCGGGTGACGTTCAAGTACGGCCTCGGCGACGAGTTCATCGAGGTGCTCGAGGTGCTGCACAAGGTCGGCCTCGACCGCACCGACACGGTCCGGGTCGGCTCCGCCGACGGCCCGGTCCAGGTGTCCCCGCGCGACGTCGTGGCCGCGTGCCTGCCCGACCCCGCGACGCTCGGCGACCGCATGCGCGGCGCCACGTGCGCCGGGCTGTGGGTGACCGGGACCGGGACGGACGGCCGACCGCGCGAGGTGTACCTGCACCACGTCGTCGACAACGAGTGGTCGATGGCGGAGTACGGCGCGCAGTGCGTCGTGTGGCAGACCGCCGTCAACCCCGCGGTGGCCCTGGAGCTGCTGGCCCGCGGCACGTGGTCCGGCACCGGGGTGCTCGGTCCCGAGGCCTTCGACGCCGTGCCGTTCCTCGAGCTGCTGCGCGACGGCTACGGCTCGCCGTGGGGGATGCAGGAGCGGGAGCCCACCCGGGTGCTCGACCTCACCGCCGCGGAGCAGATGGCGGAGACCGACTGACGCACGCCGCCCGGGCCGGGTCGCCGCGTCAGCCGGCCAGCCCCGAGCGGTACGCCAGCACGACCGCCTGGGCGCGGTCGCGGGCGCCGACCTTGGCGAGGATGCGCTTGACGTGCGTCTTGGCGGTCGACTCGGCGATGGTGAGGCGCTCGGCGAGCTCGGCGTTCGACAGCCCCTCGGCGACGAGGCGGAGCACCTCCTGCTCGCGATCGGTGAGCCCGGCGACGCGCGCGGCCGCGTCCGGGTCCGCGTCGCGCGCACCCGCGGCCGCGCCCGCGCCGACGAAGCGGGCGACGAGGTCGTGCGTGACGGCGGGGTCGAGCAGCGACTCCCCGGCCGCGACCGTCCGGACCGCGTCGACGAGGCGCTCCGGGCTCGCGCGCTTGAGCAGGAACCCGCTCGCGCCGGCCTCCAGCGCCCCCCACACGTACTCGTCGTGCCGGAAGGTCGTGAGCACGAGCACCCGCGCCCGCGCGCCGGAGGCGACGACCCGTCGGGTCGCCTCCACGCCGTCGACCCCGGGCATCCGGACGTCCATGAGCACGACGTCGGGGTCGAGCGAGGCGACCGCTGCGACCGCGGCGAGGCCGTCGCCCGCCTCGCCGACGACCTCCAGGCCCGCCGCCTCGAGCACGACCCGCACCCCCGCGCGCAGGAGCGCGTCGTCGTCGACGACCAGCACGCGCACGGCCTCGCCCTCCGTCGCCGCGCCGACGCTCACGACGGCGCCCCGACGGGCAGGTGCACCGCGAGCCGGAACCCGCCGCCCGGCGCGGCGCCGTGCTCGACCCCGCCGCCGAGCAGCCCCGTCCGCTCGCGGACGCCGAGCAGGCCCCGACCCGGCTCCCAGCCCGGGGCCGGACCCGTCCCGTCGTCGACGACCTCGACGAGCAGCTCGCCGTCGCGGCACCGCAGCGACACGCGGGCCGTCGCGGCCCGGCCGTGGCGCAGCGCGTTCGTCAGCGCCTCCTGCACGACCCGGTACACCGCGAGGTCGGTGCTCGTGGAGTAGTGCGCGCGCACCCCCGGACCGCGGTCGAGCCGGACCTGCAGGCCCGCGTCGCCGAAGCGCGCGACGAGGCCGTCGAGGTCGGCGAGCCCGGGCCCGTCGTCGACCGGACCCCCCGCCACGGGACCGGTGTCGGAGCCGACGTCCTCCCGCAGCAGCCCGAGCACACGGTCGAGCTCGGCCATCGTCTCCGCGCCGGTCCGCTCCGTCGCGAGCAGCAGGTCCCGCGCAGCCGCAGGCCGCTCGTCGAGGACCGTCCGGGCGGCGCCCACCTGCACGAGCATGAGGCTGAGGGCGTGCCCCACGACGTCGTGCAGCTCCCGGGCGATCCGCGTGCGCTCGTCGCGCACCGCCTCGCGCTGGCGGGTCGCGCGGTCGCGGGCCTCCGCCTCCCGCCGCCGGGCCACCTGGTACGCGAGCGCCCAGCTCGCGAGCCAGACGAGCACGACGGTGACGGGCACGACCGCGGGCAGCTGGGGGCTGGCGAACCAGGCCGCGATGCCGACCAGCGCGAACGGCGGCCCCCACAGCGCCCGGCGCGCCGAGCCGAACCAGCCGAGCGAGACGACGCCGACGAGGTTGGCGTAGGGCGAGACCGGGCTCGGCCCGAGCGCCAGCGACTCCACGACCAGGGCCGCCGTCCCGACGGCGTACGAGGCGAGCGGCGCCGTGCGCCGCCACGCGAGCGACCCGCCGACCACCACGGCGAGCAGCAGCCCGGGCACCACCGTGGCCGGACCGGCCCCGGCGGGGGAGGGCCCTTCGGACAGGCGCCCCGCGACGGTGGCGACGACGGCGACCGCCGCGAGCAGGACGTCGAGCGAGCGGCCCCCCGTGAGGGCCTGCACCGCACGTTCCGCGCGCGTGCCCGACGTCGTGGGGTGCACGGGCTCAGCCCACCACAGCCCCGGGCCGTCGGGCGAGGGTTCCGCCGGCCGGGCGCAGGTGGCCGAGCACGGCCACCGCGGCCGCGGCCAGGAGGGCGACCCCGGGAACGGCGGGGACGAGCAGCGACGGCGGGAGCGCGAGCCACGCCTCGCCCCGCAGCGCGGCGGCCCCGACGCCGCCGAGCACGCCCGCGAACCCGAGCGAGGCGAGGGCCGTCACGGCGAGCGCCCGTCGCCGCGGCGCCCCGGCGACGTGGAGGAGCAGCGCGACGGCGAGGAGCACCTGCAGCCCGTGCTGGCCGACCGCGTGGAACAGCTTCGCGCTGCCCGCGGCGCCGAGCACGACGCTGTCGGGGACGGCGCCCGTCGCGGCCACGACCTCGGTGCCCTCGGCGATCATGCGTCCGCCGACCCAGCTGCTCACGAGGACGCCGGCGAGGCCGACGAGCACCGCGAGCCGCAGCGCGGGCCCGCCGGAGAACCCGCGCGGCAGGGCGGCCACCACGGTGAGCACCGCGACGGCCGCGACGATGAGCCCGACGCTGCCCGCCATCACCCCGAACACGACGCTGTCGTACGGCGTCGCGTCGTTGAAGTGCGACGGCACCCCGCGCCAGCGCTGTGACGCGATGGCGGCGTACTCCACGACCGACCCGACCACGAGCGGGGCCGCGACCCACCACTGCGTGCGGCGGCCCGGCACCCACCGTAGGACCGCGGCGACGGTGAGGAGCAGTATGCCGAGCGAGACGCCGAACACGACGGGCTTGCGCCACGACACGGGCCCGGCCCACGCGCCGCCGTCCACCGCCTGCACGCCGAGGTGCGCGAGGCCGACCGCGGCCAGCGCGAGCCCGGCACCGGCCGTCCAGCGCTCCGCGCGGGTGCGGGGGCGCACCTCCCACCACAGCGCCGACACGAGCGCCCGGACCGACCAGGGGTCGGGTGCCGTCGTGGTGCCGCCCGCCGTCACCCCGACCGCACGAGGTGCCGTCCCTGCTGTCGCCGTCGTGCTCATCGCCGCCTCCGGTGCTCGTCCCGACCGGCCGTCCCGACCGTCGCCGACGACGCTAGGGACGGGTCTCGCCCGGCACGTCCCCCCGGCGGGGCGTCCTCGCGTACCCCCGCGGGGGTACGGCCGGCTCTGCGCGGCTCTGCGCGGCTCTGCGCGACTCAGGCGGTCAGGGCCCTCGTCACGGCCGCGAACGAGGTGCTGTGCCGGTCGACGTCGGCGTCGGTGGTGTCCGGGCTCATGAGCGCCATGTTGTGGAACGGGGTGAGGAGCACCCCGTCGACGAGGGCGTGCAGGTGCAGCAGCTGCTGGAGGTCGAAGTCGTCGGCTGCGGCGGCCTCGGCGCCGTCGTGCGGCGGGGTCGGGCGGAACGTGTACTCCGCGCGGCAGCCGAGGCGCGTCACCTGCCACGGCAGGCCGGCCGCGTCGATGCCCGCCTGCACGCCCTCGGTCCACCGGACCGCCCGCGCCGTCATGGTCGCGAAGGCCTCGGCGGTGAGGACCTCCGTGAGCGTCGCGCGGACGGCGGCCATCGACAGCGCGTTGCCGGCGAGGGTGCCGCCGACCCCGCCGACGTCGACGTCCTCGAGCTCGACGCTGCGCTGCACGCGCTCGGCCAGCTCCGTCGTCATGCCGAAGGCGGCCGCGGGCACGCCACCACCGATCGTCTTGCCGACGACAACGGCATCCGGGCGCAGCCCCCACTCCCGCGTGCAGCCGCCCGGGCCCGCGCACAGCGTGTGGGTCTCGTCGACCACGAGCAGGGTGCCCGTCTCGTCGCAGAGCGCGCGCACCGCGGCGAGGTAGCCCTCGTCTGGCAGCACGATGCCGATGTTCGTCATGGCCGGCTCCAGCAGGACCGCCGCGACCTCGCGCGAGGCGAGCGCGCGCTCCATGGCCGCGACGTCGTTGAACGGCACGACGGCCGTCGTCACCTCCGGCGGCACGGGCGGGCCGATGTTGCCGCGCCGGGCGACGACCCGGCCGTCGGCGTCGAGCGTGGCGAAGGTCTCGTCGACGCTGCCGTGGTAGCACCAGTCGACGACGGCGACCCGCGGGCGGCCGGTCACGTGTCGGGCGTAGCGCAGCAGGTGGCGGTTGGCGTCGGTCGCGGTGAGCGTGAACTGCCACTGCGGCAGCCCGAAGCGCGCGGTCAGGTCCTCCGCCGCGAGCACCGCGTCCTCGCCCGGGAGCATCGTCGTGATGCCGCGGTCGAGCTGCGTGCGCACGGCCGCCACCGTGGCGGCGGGGGAGTGCCCCGTCATGGCGCCGGTGTCGCCGAGGCAGAGGTCGACGTGGTCGTTGCCGTCGACGTCGGTGAAGTGCGCGCCCGACGCGTGCGCGACGAAGGTCGGCCACGGGCCGGGCCACTTCACCATCCACGACATCGGCACCCCGCCGGGCATGACCCGGCGGGCGCGCGCGTACAGCTCGCGCGAGCGCGGGCGCTGCGCCTCGAAGGTCGTCGTGGCGGCGGCGTGCAGCTCCGCCACGCGCGCCGGGTCGACGCCGGTCACGCGGCGCTGCCGGCGCGTCCCGTGAGGGCCTCGACGAGCACGGCGGTGCCGTCGGCGAGCAGCGCCGGGTCGATGGTGAGCGGCGGCAGCAGCCGGATGACGTTGCCGTACGTGCCGCACGTCAGCACCACGACGCCGGCCTCGTGGCAGGTGCGGGCGACGCGGGCCGCCTCGGCCGCGTCCGGCTCGAGCGTCCCGGGCCGCACCAGCTCGACGGCGAGCATGGCGCCGCGGCCCCGCACGTCGCCGATCCCCGGCGCGTGCTCGCGTGCCGCCTCGAGCGCGGGACGCAGGACGGCCTCGATCTCCCGCGCCCGCGCGGGCAGGTCCTCCTCCGTCATGACGTCGGCGCTCGCGAGCGCGGCCGCGCACGCGACGGGGTTACCGCCGTACGTGCCGCCGAGGCCGCCGGCGTGGACGGCGTCCATGACCTCGGCGCGGCCCACGACCCCCGCGAGCGGCATGCCGTCGGCGAGGCCCTTGGCCACCGTCACGAGGTCGGCCCGCACGCCCTCGTGGTCGAGGGCGAACACGTCGCCGGTGCGCGCGAAGCCCGTCTGGATCTCGTCGGCCACTAGCAGCACGCCGTGGTCGCGGCACCATGCGGCCAGCGCGGGCAGGAAGCCGGGCGCGGGCTCGACGAAGCCGCCCTCGCCCTGGATCGGCTCGATGACGAGGCACGCGAGCTCCTCCGCGCCGACCTGCGTGACGAGGCTGCGGACCGCGCGCTCGGCCGCCTCCTCGCCGGTCAGCCCGGCGGGGTCGCGGAACGGGTACGACATCGGCGCGCGGTACACCTCGCCCGCGAACGGGCCGAAGCCGCGCTTGTACGGCATCGCCTTGGCCGTCATCGCCATCGTGAGGTTCGTGCGGCCGTGGTAGGCGTGGTCGAAGACGGCGACGGCGTCGCGCCCGGTGGCGGCGCGGGCGATCTTCACGGCGTTCTCGACGGCCTCCGCCCCCGAGCTCAGCAGCACCGTCCGCGTGGGCCCGTCGACGGGCACGAGCCCGCCGAGTCGCTCGGCGACGGCGACGTAGCCCTCGTACGGGGTCACCATGAAGCACGTGTGGAGGAAGGCCTCGGCCTGCTCTGTGACGGCGGCCACGACGCGGGGGTGCGCGTGGCCCGCGTTGACCACGGCGATGCCCGCGCCGAGGTCGACGAGGGAGTTGCCGTCGACGTCGACGAGCACCGCCCCGCCGGCCCGCTCGACGAAGGCGGGCAGGACCATGCCGACCCCGGCCGCGACGGCCGCCGCGCGCCGCTCGCGCAGGCGGAGCGACACGGGCCCGGGCACGGCCGTCCGCAGCCGGCGCACCTGCTCGACCCCCGCGACCACGGCGGGGGAGCGGGTCGGGTCGGCGTCCACGGTTACCGTCGTCATGCGCGCAGCATAGGGGCGGATTCCGCGGCCGGACAGAGTCCCGGCGACGGAATCCGCCCCTGGTGCGCGGCGGAAGCGGACCGCAGCCCGTCAGCGGGAGGCGGTCGCGTACAGCTGCTGCGCGACCGAGCCGAGGTACGGCCCGTACATCGAGCGGGAGTCGGAGGAGTACTTGTAGGAGTTCACCGAGCTCAGCTGGCCTAGGCCGGTCGACGTGCTGAACTGCGAGAGCCACGGCCCGCCCGAGGAGCCGCCCGTCATGGTGCAGTCCATGCCGAGGGTGTCCGCGCCGTACGGGTCGGACTTCAGCGGACCCGCGCAGTGCACGAGGTCGCTGCCGTCGTAGGGCTTCGCCGCCGGGTAGCCGAAGGCGTAGCGGCTCTCCTGCCGCGGAGCGCTGAACGTGATGCCCTGCGCCCCCGTGGTGTCCGTCAGGGTCGCGCCGGCGACCGGGGCGACTGTCGCGAAGCCGACGTCGTAGGAGAAGTCGCCGCTGCTCGCCCACTGGCTCGTCGTGTACAGGTCCGTGGCGACGAAGGTGCCGTACGGCCGGGCGCCGTCGTCGTAGGCGGGGACGAACGCCCAGTTGGTGGCGTAGGCGCCCGGACCCCCGTGCAGGCAGTGGCCCGCGGTCAGGACGGTGCTCTCGTTCGCGCTCGTCACCGCGGACCCGGAGCACACGTAGTTGCTGCCGCCGAGGGTGAAGAACACCTTGCCCGTGGTCGCGACGACCGCGGTGCCGCCGGTCCACTCCGCGCCCGTGACGACCGTGCCGCCGCCACCACCGCCGCCGGGCTTGCCCTTCCCGCCGCCGGGCCGGGCAGTCGGTCGCACCGACGCCGAGCCGCGCGCGACGTCGGCCGTGCTCACCTCGCCGGGGGTCACGGTCGGGGCCAGCGCGTCGGCGGGCCGCGCCGCACGCATCCGCGCGGGGGACCAGTACGCGGCGACGGCGGCGCGCTCCGCGGCCGTCGTGGCGGCGCGGGCGTGCGCGACGCCGGCGGCGCGTTCGGACGGGACGGCCCCGGCGGGCGTCGCCAGGCCCGCGGTGAGGGCGAGCCCTGCGGCGAGGGCCAGCAACCGGCGGGCGTTGGGGTGGGGTCGGCGCATGGTTCCTCCTGTCGGGGGCGGACGTCGCCCCGTGGCGGCCGACCGTAGGCGTCGATGACGGCCCGTGACAAGACTTTTGACAACCGGGGCCGGGCGGGCGCCGACCGGCCGGGCGCGGCTGGGACACTCGCGCCCATGCGGCGCGTCACCGTCCTCGGCTCCACCGGGTCCATCGGCACCCAGGCCCTCGACGTCGTCGGCCGCAACCCGGACCGGCTCCGGGTGACCGGTCTCGCCGCCCGCGGCGGCGACCCCGACCTGCTCGTGCGGCAGGCGGTCGAGCACGACGTCGACGTCGTCGCGGTCGGCGACGCCCGCGTGGCCGCCGACGTCGAGACCAGGCTCCGGGGGGCGGGGCGCCGCACCGAGGTCCTCGTCGGCGACGGCGCCGCCACCGAGCTCGCGGCGCGCGACACCGACGTCGTGCTCAACGGGCTCGCCGGCGCCGTCGGGCTGCGCCCGACGCTCGCGGCGCTGGAGGCCGGGCACGTGCTCGCGCTCGCGAACAAGGAGTCCCTCATCGTCGGCGGGCCGCTCGTGAGGCGCGCGGCCCGGCCCGGGCAGATCGTGCCCGTCGACTCCGAGCACTCCGCGCTCGCCCAGTGCCTGCGCGGCGGGCGCGCGGAGGAGGTCCGCCGCCTCGTCCTCACCGCCTCCGGCGGGCCGTTCCGCGGCCGCGACCGCACCTCGCTCGCGGGGGTCACCGCCGAGCAGGCGCTCGCCCACCCGACGTGGGCCATGGGCCCCCTCGTCACGTGCAACTCCGCGACGCTCGTGAACAAGGGGCTGGAGGTCATCGAGGCGCACCTGCTCTTCGACGTGCCGATGGACCGGGTCGACGTCGTCGTGCACCCGCAGTCCGTCGTGCACTCGATGGTCGAGTTCCTCGACGGCTCGACCCTCGCGCAGTGCTCGCCGCCGGACATGCGCCTGCCCATCGCGCTCGGGCTCACGTGGCCCGACCGGCTCACTGACGCCGCCCCCGGCCTGGACTGGACGCAGGCGGCGGCGTGGACGTTCGAGCCCGTCGACCACGCGACGTTCCCCGCCGTCCGCCTCGCCCGCGAGGCCGGCGCCGCGGGCGGCGTCGCCCCCGCGGTGTACAACGCGGCCAACGAGGTGGCGGTCGCGGAGTTCCTCGCCGGGAACACCGGCTTCCTCCAGATCGTCGACACGGTGGCCGAGGTTCTCGACGAGGCGGCCGCGCGCGGCCTCGCCGAGCCGCGCGACGTCGACGACGTCGTCGAGGCCGACGCGTGGGCGAGGGCCCGCGCGGCTGAGACACTGGCAGCCCGCGGCACGCGGGACCTATAGCAGGAGGCAGCAGTGGAGTACGCGCTCGCCTACACCGTGGGGGTGCTGGCCGTCGTCGTCGGTGTCGCCGTCTCCATCGCCCTGCACGAGGTCGGGCACCTCGTGCCCGCCAAGCTGTTCGGCGTCCGGGTCACCCAGTACATGGTCGGCTTCGGGCCGACGCTGTGGTCCCGGCGGCGCGGCGAGACGGAGTACGGGGTCAAGGCGGTCCCGCTCGGCGGCTACATCCGCATGATCGGCATGTTCCCGCCCCGGCCCGGCACGCCTGCCGGCATGGTCGGCGCGGCCTCGAGCAACCCGATCGCGTCGCTCGTGGAGCAGGCGCGCGCGGAGTCGCTGGAGGAGCTGCGCCCCGGCGACGAGCGCCGGACGTTCTACTCCCTCGCGGTCCCGAAGAAGCTCGTCATCATGCTCGGCGGGCCCGTCATGAACCTCGTGCTCGCCACCGTCCTGCTCGCCGTGGTGGCGGTCGGGTTCGGGCTGCCCCAGCAGACCACGCAGGTGCAGACCGTGTCGCAGTGCGTCCTGCCGGTCGACGCGCCCCTGGACGCCGAGTGCGGACCGGACGACACCGCCGCCCCGGCCGCGGCGGCCGGGCTGCGGCCCGGGGACCGGATCGTGTCCCTCGGCGGCACCCCGACCCGGAGCTGGGACGACGTGAGCGAGGCGATCCGGGCCGCCGGCGGGCAGCAGGTGGCCGTCGTCGTCGAGCGCGACGGCGTCGAGACCACGCTGCGCGCCACCCCGGTCGTCGCCGACGTCGTGGCCCGTGACGAGGACGGCGCGCCGGTCGTGCGCGAGGACGGCGGGTTCGAGACGGTCCGCGCGGGCTTCCTCGGCATCTCCCCCGTCACCGAGCGGGTCCGTCAGCCCCTCACCGTCGTCCCGGGCACGGTCGGCGACGCGGTCGTCGGCACCGCCGGGGTCATCGTCCGGCTCCCGCAGTACATGGTCGGCGTCGCCGACGCCGCCTTCGGCGCCGGTGAGCGCGACCCCGAGGGACCGGTGAGCGTCGTGGGCGTCGGCCGGTTCGCCGGCGAGGTCGCGGCCCTGGAGGACCCCGACGGCCTGCTGGGCCTCGGCGGGCGCGTCGCGCAGATCCTCGCGATCCTCGCCGGCCTCAACATCGCGCTGTTCGTGTTCAACCTCGTCCCGCTGCTGCCGCTGGACGGCGGCCACGTGGCCGGGGCGCTGTGGGAGGGCGTGAAGAAGACGTGGGCCCGCGCGCGGAGCCTGCCCGACCCCGGCCCCGTCGACGTCGCGAAGGCGCTGCCGCTCGCGTACGGCGTCGCGGTGCTCCTGCTCGGCATGGCGGCCGTGCTCATCTACGCCGACCTCGTCAACCCGATCAGGCTCACGGGCTGAGCCGGGGTCACAATGGGGGCGTGACCGTCAGCCTCGGCATGCCCGAAGCCCCCGCGCCCGTCCTCGCCCCCCGCCGGAAGTCGCGCCAGATCAAGGTGGGCAGCGTCCTCGTCGGCGGCGACGCGCCCGTCAGCGTGCAGTCGATGACGACGACGCCGACCACCGACATCAACGCGACGCTGCAGCAGATCGCCGAGCTCACCGCGAGCGGCTGCGACATCGTCCGGGTCGCGTGCCCGTCGCAGGACGACGCCGAGGCGCTCCCGGCGATCGCGAGGAAGTCGCAGATCCCCGTCATCGCCGACATCCACTTCCAGCCGAAGTACGTCTACGCCGCGATCGACGCCGGCTGCGCCGCCGTCCGGGTCAACCCCGGCAACATCCGGAAGTTCGACGACCAGGTCAAGGAGATCGCGGCGGCCGCGCGCGACGCCGGCGTGTCGATCCGGATCGGCGTCAACGCGGGCTCGCTCGACCCCCGGCTGATGGCGAAGTACGGCAAGGCCACCCCCGAGGCGCTCGTGGAGTCCGCGGTGTGGGAGGCGTCGCTGTTCGAGGAGCACGACTTCCACGACTTCAAGATCTCCGTCAAGCACAACGACCCCGTCGTCATGGTGCGCGCCTACGAGATGCTCGCCGAGCGCGGCGACTGGCCGCTGCACCTCGGCGTCACCGAGGCCGGGCCCGCCTTCCAGGGCACCATCAAGTCCTCCGTCGCCTTCGGCGCGCTGCTGGGCAAGGGCATCGGCGACACGATCCGCGTGTCGCTGTCCGCGCCGCCGGTCGAGGAGGTCAAGGTCGGCAACCAGATCCTGCAGTCGCTCAACCTGCGCCCGCGCAAGCTCGAGATCGTGTCGTGCCCGTCGTGCGGGCGGGCGCAGGTCGACGTCTACACCCTCGCCGACGAGGTGACCGCGGGCCTGGAGGGCATGACCGTGCCGCTGCGCGTGGCCGTCATGGGCTGCGTCGTCAACGGCCCGGGCGAGGCGCGCGAGGCCGACCTCGGCGTCGCCAGCGGCAACGGCAAGGGGCAGATCTTCGTCAAGGGCGAGGTCGTCAAGACGGTGCCGGAGTCGCAGATCGTCGAGACGCTCATCGAGGAGGCGATGCGCATCGCCGAGGAGATGGGCGTGGACCCGGAGGCCGCGGCGGGCAGCGGCAGCCCGGTGGTCAGCGTCTCCTGAGACCGCCCGACCGCGGTCGCCGCGCACTCCCGGCGAGGTCGGTGCTCGCGCCTCGTCGCATGATCGCCCGCGGTGGGTGAGGATGACCGCGTGCTGCGCTCGACCGTGCGGGTCCTCGGGGCGAGGGACCTCGAGGCCGCCGTCGACGTGTGCGCGAGCGACCCCGTGTCCCACGCCTTCGTGTCGTCGCGGCTCGTCGGGGGCCTGCTGGGCGAGGCCGGGCACGCCGAGGTGTGGGGCTACCACGAGCGTGGCGAGCTGGTCTCGCTGTGCTGGGTGGGGGCCAACATGGTGCCGGTCGAGGCCGGCGGCGAGGCGGCCGACGCCTTCGCCGCGCGCGCCCGCTCCGCGCCCCGCCGCAGCTCCTCGCTGTTCGGCCCCCGCGACGACGTGCTGCGGCTGTGGGCGGGGCTGGAGCAGGCGTGGGGCCCGGCCCGCGAGGTCCGCCGCGACCAGCCGCTCATGGTGTGCGGTGAGCCTGCCGTCGGCGTCGACCCCTACGTGCGGCGGACCCGTCCCGACGAGCTCGACACGCTCTTCCCCGCCTCCGTCGCCATGTTCACCGAGGAGATCGGCTACTCCCCGGTCGGCCTCGACGGTGGCGCCGCGTACAAGGCGGGCGTCGCGGAGATGGTCGCGCTCGGGCGGTCGTTCGTGCGGATCGACCTCGACGAGCACGGCGACCCGGAGGTCGTGTTCAAGGCCGAGCTCGGGGCCGTGACCGGGGCCATCGCGCAGATCCAGGGCGTGTGGGTGGCCCCGCACCGCCGCGGCGAGGGCCTCGCCGTGCCCGCGGTCGCCGCCGTCGTGCGCGCCGTCCGCGACGACCTGGGCGCCCGGTCCTCGCTGTACGTCAACGACTACAACGAGCGCGCCGTCCACGTGTACGAGCAGGTGGGCTTCGAGCGCCACGGCAGCTTCGCGACCGTCCTGCTCTGAGCCGCCGCCCCGCGTCCCTGGTCACTCCCACGGCCACAGCGCAGGAGCCGTACGGCGACGGCGCACGTCGGGTCACGGCGCATGGGGGCGCTTCCTGCGGTGTGGCCGCCGGCCTCACGCCGGGCGTCGAAGAGCCGCCTCGCGGAAGGCGCCGCGCACCTGCTCGACCACCCACGGTCCGGCGGACATGACGTGCTCCCAGGCGAAGCGGCGCGTGACCCAGCCGGCGGACTGGAGCCAGTTGTGCCGGACCAGGTCCCGGGCGAAGGCCCGCCGGGTGCCGTGCACCTCGTACCCGTCGGCCTCGAAGCCGACGCGCCAGCGGGGGTCCGCGATGTCGACCACAGCCAGTCGGCCGGGTGAACGGACCTCCACCTGCGGGCGCAGGCCCCGGTAGCCGGCCTCGAGGCACCACCCGCGTAGACCGGACTCGAACGCGTTCGCCGCGAGGGGACTGGCGTGGGCGACGACGAGCCGTGCACGCCCGGCTCCCGGGCCGGTGAGGGCGCCAGCAGCGCTCAGGAGCTCGTCGCGCCGCACGTCCCCGCAGCGCAGCGCCGAGTCCGCGACCGCCAGCGACTCGTGCGGCGGGAGCCGGCGCGCGCAGTCGAGCACGGTCCGCAGCGGTGCCGTGACACCTGCTCGTCGCTCGCCGTCCGTGAGCGCGCCCCAGTGGAGGACCGTCCCGGCGCGTGCGAGCCGCGACGCGGTCCGTGGGACGGTGACCTCGGGTGCCGCCGGAACCCGCAGGACACCCCAGCCGTGACGGGTCGCTGCACTGCGGCCGGACAGCGCCCCACCGAGCTCGAGGGCGACTGCGGGGGCGTCGGTGCCGCCAGCACGTAGCGGCCTCTCCGGACCCTCACGATGTCGCCGTGGGTCACCGCGGTCCGCAGCGCGCGCCGTGGGACGTGCTCGAGCAGCTCCGCGTACGTCGCGCTGCCCAGGGCGGTCAGCACCGTCGTCGGTGTGGTGGTCCGGGTCGCCATGGCCGCCAGGCTGGCGGGGCGCGCCTCGTCGTGGCCGTCGTCCACAGCGGCGGATGCGACGGCGACGTGATCCACAGGCCACAGCGCAGGCGCCGACCCCCTCAGCCAGGACGCGTCGCGGGCCGGCGGAAGCCGCTTCCTGTGCTGTGGCCGCCACGACCGTTCGGGCGCAGCAGCGGCGGCGACAAGGGGGCGCGGGGGCCCGGTGGCCCGCCGGTACGCTCGCCGCCGTGCTCATGCGCATGTCGTCCCTCTTCCTCCGCACCCTGCGCGACGACCCGGCCGACGCCGAGGTCCCCAGCCACAAGCTGCTCGTCCGCGCCGGCTATGTGCGCCGCGCCGCGCCCGGGATCTACAGCTGGCTGCCGCTGGGCTACCGGGTGCTGCGCAAGGTCGAGGAGGTCGTGCGCGAGGAGATGGAGCGCATCGGCGCGCAGGAGGTCCACTTCCCCGCGCTGCTGCCCAAGGAGCCGTACGAGACGACGGGCCGCTGGGAGGAGTACGGCGACAACCTCTTCCGCCTGCACGACCGCAAGGGTGGCGACTACCTCCTCGGGCCCACCCACGAGGAGATGTTCACGCTGCTGGTCAAGGACCTGTACAGCAGCTACAAGGACCTGCCGCTGTACCTGTTCCAGATCCAGACGAAGTACCGCGACGAGGCGCGTCCGCGGGCGGGCATCCTGCGCGGGCGCGAGTTCGTCATGAAGGACAGCTACTCCTTCGACGTGACCGACGAGGGTCTCGAGCGCAGCTACCGCGCCCACCGCGACGCCTACGTCCGGATCTTCGAGCGGCTCGGGCTCGACTACGTCGTCGTGCAGGCCGTGAGCGGGGCGATGGGCGGCAGCGCGAGCGAGGAGTTCCTCACCCCGAGTGAGGTGGGCGAGGACACGTACGTGCGCTGCACGGGCTGCGACTACGCCGCCAACGTCGAGGCCGTCACCACGCCCGCCCCCCGGGCCGCGACCGCCGAGGAGCTCGCGGCGCTGCCCGCGGCGCACGTCGAGGACACCCCGGGCACGCCGACCATCCAGACGCTCGTCGACCACGCCAACGCCGCCCTCCCGCGCGCGGACCGGCCCTGGACCGGCGCGGACACGCTCAAGAACGTCCTCGTCGTGCTCGTGCACCCCGACGGAACGCGCGAGCCGGTCGCGGTCGGCGTGCCCGGCGACCGGGAGGTCGACGCCAAGCGCCTCGCCGCCGCGGTCGAGCCCGCGACCGTCGAGCCGTTCACCGAGGACGACTTCCGCGCGCACCCGGGCCTCGCCAAGGGCTACATCGGGCCGGGCGCGCTGGGGACGGCGAGCGCCGAGCGCGGCGGCACGGGCATCCGCTACCTGCTCGACCCGCGCGTGGTCGCCGGCTCGAGCTGGATCACCGGCGCCGACGCCGAGGGACGGCACGTGTTCGACCTGGTCGCCGGCCGCGACTTCCCCGCGGCGGGCGAGGAGGGCTCCGACGGCACCCTCGAGGCCGCCGAGGTCCGCGACGGCGACGCCTGCCCGCGCTGCGCGGAGCAGGGCCGGACGGGCGCGGACGCGGGCACGCTGCAGTCCGCGCGCGGCATCGAGATGGGGCACGTGTTCCAGCTGGGGCGTAAGTACGCCGACGCGCTCGGGCTGCGCGTGCTCGACGAGAACGGCAAGAGCGTCGTGGTGACGATGGGCTCCTACGGCGTCGGCGTGAGCCGGGCCGTCGCCGCGATCGCCGAGTCCACCCACGACGAGAAGGGGCTCGCGTGGCCGCGCGCGGTCGCCCCCGCCGACGTCCACGTCGTCGTCGCCGGCAAGGACCCGGCCGTCGCGGAGGGCGCCGAGCGGCTCGCGTCCGACCTCGACGCCGCCGGCTACGACGTCGTCCTCGACGACCGGAAGGCGAGCATGGGCGTCAAGCTCAACGACGCCGAGCTGGTCGGCCTCCCCACGGTCGTCGTCGTGGGGAAGCGCTTCGTCGACGGCCTCGTCGAGGTCGTCGACCGTCGCACCGGCGAGCGGCAGGACGTCGCGCTCGCCGACGTCGCGCAGCACCTCGGGTGATCGACCTCCCGACGGCCGGCGTGCTCGCCGGCCTGCCGGGCATGCCCGACGTCGGCTGGCAGGTCGTCGCGCTCCTTGTGCTCGCCGCGCTCGTCGCGGGCTGGGTGGACGCGGTCGTCGGCGGCGGCGGCCTCGTCCAGCTGCCCGCGCTCCTGCTCGCGCTGCCCACCGCGACCCCGGTGCAGGTGCTCGCGACCAACAAGCTGTCGGGGGTGTGGGGCACGACGGTCGCCGCGGTCACCTACGCGCGCCGCCTGCCGCGCCGCCCGCGGGCCGTGGGGGTGCTGACGGTGTCCGCGGCCGCCGGGTCGGCGCTCGGCGCCGCGCTCGCGGCCTTCGTCCCCTCCGAGGTCTTCACCCCGCTCGTGCTCGTGCTCGTCGTCGTGATCGGGGTGGTGACGGTCGCCCGGCCGCAGCTCGGGCTCGTCGAGCGGCACCGGGTCCGCTCGGTGTCCTTCGCGGCCCTGCTCGCCGGCATCGGCATCGGCGTCGGGGTGTGGGACGGCATCTTCGGCCCGGGCACGGGCACCCTGTTCGTGTTCGCGCTCGTCGGCCTCGCGGGCTACCAGTTCCTCGACGCGACGGGCCTCGCGCGCATCGCGAACGCCGTGACGAACCTCGCCGCGATCGCGGTCTTCGCCGTGCAGGGCGCCCCGCTGTGGACCCTCGGGCTGCTCATGGGGGCCGCCAACCTGCTCGGCGGCTGGCTCGGGGCGCGCACGGCCATCGCGCGCGGCTCCCGCTTCGTGCGCGTCGTCTTCCTCGTCGTGGTCGGCCTGCTCGCCGCGCGGCTCGCGTGGGAGGTCGTGGCCGGCTGAGGGTCGTGGCCGGCAGGGGCTCGTGGCAGGCGTGGGGCCGGGAGCCGACCGTCGGGGCCGGTCAGACGGCGCCCGGCAGGACGGCCGGCGCCCCGCCCCACGACCACCGGCCGAGCTCGGTCACGAGGGAGCCGCGCGCGGCCGCGGCGCTCCAGCCGCGCGAGCCGGCGGCGACGGCCGCGACGAGGACCGCACCAGCGGCCCCG
The DNA here is from genome assembly GCF_037153975.1 of Aquipuribacter sp. SD81. NCBI lineage: Bacteria > Bacillati > Actinomycetota > Actinomycetes > Micrococcales > Intrasporangiaceae > Aquipuribacter > Aquipuribacter sp. SD81. The sequence continues at coordinate 3,560 of NZ_JBBAYJ010000015.1, read as the reverse complement.
GCGACGGCCTCCTCCAGCCGCAGCGCGAGGGCGGCCGCCGCGGCGGGCCCGTCGACCGGTCGGCCGTCCTCGTCGGTCGGGTACGTCGCCTCGGCGGCGACCGGCACCGCACCGAGCCGCGTCACGACGTCCTGCAGCGACTCGACCGCGGCGGTGTGCCCGTCCCGGGCCGACGCGGCGTCGGCGGCGCGGTCGGTCGACCACGCCTGCACGACGGCGTACGACCAGCGGGCCCGGTGCTCCTGCGCGAGCAGCCGCTGCAGCGCGTCCACCAGCGCCCCCGGGTCGCCGACCGCCTCGGTCGACCACGCGCCCGGGAGCGCGCCGAGCCGCTCCAGGGCGTCACCCGGGTCCGCGCCGAGCCCCGCCGCGTGCGCGCCCCGGGCGACCGCCGCGCGCGCGAGCAGCACCGCGAGGTCGAGATCGCCGTCGTCGGCCGCCTGCTCGGCGAGGGCGTCGGTGAGGTCGGCGTCCAGCGCGTCGGCCAGCGGGCGCGCCGCCGCGGCCAGCGCCACCGCCGGGGCCGACCCGAGCGGCGACGGGGCCGACGGGGCCGACGGGGCCGACGGGGCCGACGCGCCCGGCGAGGGGGACGCCGGGGTCGGCTGGGGGCCCGTCGAGGCGCCGGTACCGGCCGAGCCGGTCGGAGCGGGCTCGACGGGCTCGAGGAGGGCGAGGTGCTCCGCGTGCACGGCGCGCGCCGCGACGGGGTCGACGTCCCCGCCCCAGCGCCCCGCGGGCGCGACGCCCCGCGCCACCGCGAGGCCGAGCACGTCGAGCGCCAGGCGGGCCGAGGCCACCGCGCGGCGCCGGCGCAGCTCGCGCGCGCTCGGCTCGTCGGGCTCACGCGGACCGTCCGCGCCGTCGGCACCGTCCGGACCGTCCGCGCCGTCGGGCTCACGACTCGCCCCGCCGGAGGAGCGGCCGTCGCGCGTGCAGCCGGACACGAGGAGCGCGCCGGCGGCGAGCACGGCCCCGGCCCGCAGCACCGACCTGCGGCCCGGCGCGGGGCCGGACCGGTCGCTGCGCACCGGGGCATGCTGTCAGACCGTCGACCGGTCGCAGCGGCCCGCGCGAGGTGCTGGTCGGCGGGGGCGCACGGATAGTGTGGTCCCGCGTCCCCCACCCACCTGCCCGCCTACCCCGGAGCGTCCTCGTGCCCTCGCCGAACCCGTCCCACCACGCGCAGCTCACCACGCTGCTGGAGCCCGTGGTGGCCGACGGCGGGCTGGTGCTGGAGGAGGTCGGGGTCGCGACCGTCGGGCGGCGACGGCTCGTCCGCGTCGTCGTCGACCTGCCGGACACCGAGGTCGGCGCGGTCGACCTCGACCGGGTGGCCGAGGTGTCCCGCGCGGTCGGTGCCCGCCTCGACGAGGTCGACGTGCTCGGGCCCGGTCCGTACTCCCTGGAGGTCACGACCCCCGGCGTCGACAGGCCGCTCACCGAGCCCCGTCACTGGCGGCGGGCGCGGACGCGGTTGGTGACCGTCGAGCGGGCCGGCGACGACCCGGTGACGGGCCGCCTCGAAGAGGTCTCCGACGACGGGCCCGTCCTCGGCGTGGACGGGGAGCGGCTGCCGCTGGCGTGGCCCGACGTGCGCCGCGGCCTCGTGCAGGTCGAGTTCACCAAGCCGCCCAAGGGCCGGCGCGACGAGCAGGACGAGGAGGTCTGATGGACATCGACATGCAGGCGCTCCGCCTCATCGAGCAGGAGCGGGAGATCCCGCTGCCCGTCCTCATCCAGACGATCGAGCAGGCGCTGCTTCTCGCCTACGAGCGCACCGAGGGGGCGCAGGCACGCGCCCGCATCGACCTGGACCGTCGCACCGGGCGAGTCGCGGTCATGGCGCAGGAGACCGACGAGGACGGCCAGGTCGTCCGCGAGTGGGACGACACGCCCGCCGGCTTCGGCCGGGTCGCGGCCTCGACCGCGCGGCAGGTGATCCTCCAGCGCATCCGCGACGCGGAGGACGAGCGCGTCCTCGGCGAGTTCCGCGGCCGCGAGGGCGACATCGTCTCCGGCGAGGTGCAGCAGGGCCGCGACCCGCGCTACGTGCGGGTGAAGCTCGGCGACGTCGAGGGCGTGATGCCGCCCGCGGAGCAGGTGGCGGGGGAGTCGCTGCGCCACGGCGAGCGCGTGCGCTGCTACGTCGTCAGCGTGGCCAAGGGGCTCAAGGGCCCGCAGATCACGCTGTCGCGCAGCCACCCCAACCTCGTGCGCCGGCTCTTCGCGCTCGAGGTGCCCGAGCTCGAGGACGGGACGGTCGAGATCGCGGCCATCGCCCGCGAGGCGGGGCACCGCAGCAAGGTCGCCGTCCGCGCGAACCGGGCGAACTTCAACGCCAAGGGCGCGTTCATCGGGCCGATGGGCCAGCGGGTGCGGGCCGTCATGAGCGAGCTGCGCGGCGAGAAGATCGACATCGTCGACTTCGAGGACGACCCGGCCCGTTTCGTGGCCGCGGCCCTGTCGCCGGCGAAGGTGGTGTCGGTCGAGGTCGTCGACGCGGCGGCCAAGCAGACGCGGGTCGTCGTGCCGGACTACCAGCTGTCGCTGGCCATCGGCAAGGAGGGCCAGAACGCCCGGCTCGCCGCCCGCCTGACGGGCTGGCGCATCGACATCCGCTCCGACGAGGCGGTGGCGCGGGAGCAGGCCCGCCCGGACACCCCCGCGTGAGCGCCGCGGGGCGGTCCGGTGCGCAGCCGGGTGCGCCCCGGTCGGCCCCGGCGCCGGACGGCGCTACACTTACCGAGGCCTCGACAGGAGCGGCACCTGCCCTGCCCGAGCGCACGGAGCCCCGGTACGCCACGGACACCACCACGGCGGACGGACCCGTTCGCACGTGCATCGGCTGCCGCCGCCCCGGTTCGCGGTCCGTCCTCGCCCGGTTCGTCGTGGTCGAGGTCGAGGGCCGGCCGCAGGTCGTCCACGACCCCGGCAGGCGGTCCCCCGGGCGCGGGGCCTGGCTCCACCCCGACCCCACGTGCGCCGAGCACGCCGTCCGCCGCAAGGCGTTCGCGCGGGCGCTGCGCACCGCGGGACCGGTGGCCACGGACCAGGTCGCGAAACTCGCCCGCACCTGGGCGACGGGAAGGACGAGCACCACACCGGACGTTGGCACCCACGGACGGTGACGAGGGCCCGGAGGACCAGGCCCTGCACCACCCCACGAGACCGGAAGCGGGTCGACGAGTGATGAGCACCCCATGAGCGCGCTGCGATGAACAGCCCTCGTTAACGACGGTCCGTGTGCCCTCCTGGCTCCCGGACCGAGACAGGAGAGAAGTGGCAAAGGTCCGCGTACACGAGCTCGCGAAGGAGCTCGGACTCACCAGCAAGGCGCTGCTGTCCTGGTTGCAGGACAACGGCGAGTACGTGCGGGCGGCGTCCTCGACCATCGAGGCCCCGGTCGTGCGGAAGGTCCGTGAGAACTTCGACGGCGCCCCGGCCCCGGCCAAGAAGGCGGCGCCCAAGGCGGCCGCCCCGGCCGCACCGGCACCGAGCGCGCCGGCACCGGCGGCACCCGCCGCCGCGGCACCGGCGCCCGCCGCGCCGGCCCCCTC